>JBKJQC010000897.1:0-5593 GCA_046593995.1 Polyangiales bacterium | reverse complement strand
CCCCGAGGGTGGTCGCTGCCTTCAGAGCGGCGAACGTGCAGCTCGCGGGCGTCCCGGTGCCGACCACGCTCGTCGGCTTCGAGACGTCGGCAGAGAGCCCGGCCGCCGGGATCCCGGACTTGCACGAACCGTCTGGATTTCCCGCAGGACCGAGCGCGCCGCCGTCGAGCGCGGGAGTGTTGCCGCTGTCGGCGCTCATCGTGCCGGAGTCGCTCGGCGCGACGTCGAGCGTCGCGCCCCCGTCCGCCGGCGTGCCCGTTTCATCGTGTGGAGCGCCAGTGTCGTGGTCGGTCGACCCTGCTGCGACGTCCCCCGCAGCGTCGCTGCACCCCGCGAGCCACGCGGCCATCACCACACCGAGCACCCTCGTCGTCATCGCGATGTCCTCCGACTCGAAGAGGCGCCCGCCGAGACCGATCGGCTCACTTTTCTTCCCGCGTCGGCAAAGTGCGTGGCGCGAGAACGCGTCACCGCGCGACGACGCCCGGAATGGAGTACGTCCCCGCGAGCGCCGTACCGACGGGGAGGTACATGCGCATCGTCAGGAGGAACGGCCCTGTCGGCGCGGGGAGCCAGTTCGCCTCCTGACCGGGTGGGGCGGTCGCCTGCACGTACAGATCGAGAGAGCCGTCGGCGCCGTACACGAGGCCCGCGGTGCGGTCGCCGATCGCATAGCGGCGGATGGTGTTCTCGACGAAGAATCGATCCGGTCCATAGAGCGTCACGGACCAGAAACCGTGCTCCTTCGCGACTGGCGGCAGCGCGTCGGGGGCGAAGTGCATGACGTAGGCGCGCGCGCCGGTGTAGGGCGCGCCGCTCGCGTCCCCGGACGACGACGCGTAGAGCGCCTCGGCGGCGACGTTCGCGCCCCACAGCGTGTGCGCGACCGCGGCCCGCAGCAGCGGATCGCTCGACCCTTGTCCGATGTCGAGCCGATAGGACCAACCATTCTTTGCGCTCGACGCGTCGTTCGATGCGGCCACGACCCGCGCGAGGCCGTCCTTCGCGCCGCGCTCGAAGAGGTCGGTCCACGCGCCCTCTCCGTCGCGTCGCGCCGTCTCGAATGGGTGCGCACCAGGGCCGACGCCGAGCGGGGAGAACGTCGCGAGTGCGCGGGTGTCGTCCTCGCTCGCGGGCGCATTCGCGGCGAGCGCATCCCCGAGCTCGTCGAAGACGACGCCGCCCGATGCGCCGACCTCTTGCGCGTTGCCGGGCGCGTCGCCGAGATCGATCGGATCGCCGGCCGGAGCACCGAGGTAGCGCGAGAGCGGGACGAGCCGCCGATCGAGCGCGTTGACGTTCTCGGCGTCCCCCGCGCCGCGCACGAGGTAGCGCCCGAGGATCAACGCCTGCGGTGTCGGCGAGGTCACACGCACGGCGCCCGAGGGGAGCGCGCCCGACCAGCCGGGCCTCGTGATCACGAACGTGCCACCCAAGCCCTTCGTCGTGCGCGTGCCGATGTAGTGGAACGTCGAGCTCCACGCGTCGACGAGCTGCATCGTCCAGTATCGGTCGACGACGTCGGGGACGGTGAGCACGACGGGCTCGTCGTGGAGATCGAGCACCGCCACCGAGTAGAGCGTGTCCTGGTTCGGCGACACGATGATGCGGGTCGACGGCGTCGCGAGCGCGGTCTGGTTGAATAGCTTGTTCACGCCGAAGACGCGGCCGAGCGACTGCATCGTGCGACGCGAGACGAGGAGCGGATATCCCCACACGAACGCGTCCGCCGCCGATGCGCTCGGCAGCGGTCGGGCCGCAGGGGGCTCTACGCTGCTGCACGCGCCCGCGAGCACGAACGCGACGAGTGCGGTGGTGCGTTCGAGCTTCGCCACGTCGGGGCGATGGTAGCGCGTGCGATCAGGGAATCAGCAGCAGCTTTCCCACGACCTTACCGGCGCGGGAGATCGTGTGCGCCTTCTCGGCATCGGCGAGCGGGAATCGCGCTTCGACGAGCGGCTCGATCTCGCCGCGCGCGAGCGCCGCGACGACGGGAGCGAGCGATGCCCGGTTCGGCCGACCAAGGACGCTGTGCACGTCGCGACGCAGCGCGATCGCCGGGTAGTCCGCCGGTCTCACGACGACGAGCGCAACTGCTGGAGCGTGCGGCCCGCGCGGCCCGAGGAGCGAACGACATGCTGCGAGCGGATAGGTCGCCGTGCCGACCGCGTGCACCACGAGCGCGAACGGGCCGTGCGCGCGCGCGGCCTCGAGCGGATCGCCGCGGGTGTAGTCGATGGCGACCGCCCCGTACCCCTCGACCCGCGCGACGTTGCGCGTCGAGCACACACCAAAGGTCTTCATCCCCATCGCGCGCGCGAGCTGCAGCGTGATCAGGCCGACGCCCCCCGAGGCACCGAGGACGAGGATCTTCGCGCCCTGCGCCGTCGCGGCGGCCGTGAGGTTCGCGACCTCGAAAGTGCGCATCGCCGTCGAGCCGGGCACCGGCAAGCACGCCGCCGCGTCGAAGGAGACCGAGTCGGGGAGGACCGCGCACTGATCGTCGCGCACCACCACTTCGTCGGCGTAGCTACCGCGCTGCTTTCGCGAGAAGTCGGTGCCGCCCACGACACGCGCTCCGACGGCGAGGTCGGCGCGGGGGCCCGCCTCGATCACGTCGCCTGCGAAGTCGACGCCGACGACCAGCGGACCCGACGGACCGACGAAGCGGTACGCCAAGCGCAACGGCCCACCGCTGCGCATCTTCCAGTCGACAGGGTTGACCCCGATCGCGCGCACGCGCACCCGCACGTCACGCGGACCGAGCGGCCGCGCGGGCACCTCGACGATCCGGAGAGGCTCGTCGGCCGCGGCAGAGGTCGCGACGGCGATGCGATCACTCACGGGCTCATCTCGTAGGCGTCGCGGAGCTCGTGGACCTCGCCCCAGATCCGCTCGAAGCGCGCCGTGTCCGTCGTCGGCTTCATGATCATCTTCTGGCACAGCTCCATCTGGCGGGGCGTGCTCGAGGGCTTCGAGAAGAGCTGCAGCGCGTACTTCGAGCAGTCGCGGATCATGAAGTCGAAGATCTGCTCGAGGAGGTCGTCGGGGAGATCGGCCGGGTGGAGCTCGCGGTACTCGAGGAGCAGCTGGCCGTAGGCGACGAGCGTGAAGACCTCGCCGAGCGAGAGGAGGAAGTCGATGTCCTTCCCCTGCTTCGCCGCCGTCTCGACGTCGCTCGCGGACGCCACGAGGAACTCTTCGAGCACGGCGATCTGCTGCTTGAACATCGAGACGTTCGGGAGACTCACCTTGCCGTACGCGATGCGGAAGTCGTGGAACTGGATCTTCCCGAGCCCCTTCGTCGGCCCCTGCTGGAAGAGGAAGTCGTCGTTCTTCGCCTCGGTGACGCTCGGGATCTCGGGGAAGGTGCCGGGGTTGAAGAAGTAGTTGCGCATGAATTTGACGACCAGCGCCATGTTCACGTGCACGGTGCCCTCGAGCTTGGGGAGCGCGCGGATGTCGCGCGTCGCGATCTCGAAATAGGTGTCCTTCTCGAAGCCCTTCGCCGCGATGACGTCCCACAGGAGGTCGATGACCTGCTCGCCCTGCGTGGTGACCTTCATCTTCACCATCGGATTGAAGAGCAGATACCGACGGTCCTCCGGTGAGGCCGTGCGCATGTAGTCGCACGCGCGGCGGGAGAACGCCTTCATGGCGACGAGTCGGCAGTACGCGTCGACGAGCAGCTGCCGCACGTGCGGGAACTCGGTGACGTGCTTCCCGTAGAGCACGCGGTGCTCGGCGTGGTGCAGCGCCTCGTAGAACGCGTGGGTGGAGATGCCGATCGAGGCCCACCCGAGGTTGAACTTGCCGACGTTCACGGTGTTGAGCGCCGAGTCCCAGGCGTCGTCGCCGAGCGAGAGGAGGTCGGCCTCGGTGACGCGCACGTCGGAAAGTCGGTACTCGGCGACGTACGATTGCACGTTCACCACGTTCTGCACGAGCTCGTAGCCCTTCTGCCGGGGATCGGTGGCAAAGAACACGAACGCGCTCGAGTCGGTGGTCTTGCCGAACGTCGAGACCATCGCGGCCTCGTTGGCGTTGCCGATGTAGTACTTCGAGCCGTTCGCGGTCCACGTGCCGTCGCCGTTGGGCGCGAGCTTCATCTCCGACGAATACAGATCGGCGCCGTGCGCGCGCTCCGAGAGACCGAACGCGAAGATGCCGCCCGCCTTCAGCGCCTCGGCTGCCTTCTTCTTCGCCGCCTCGCTCTTGCTCATCCAGATCGGACCGAGCCCGAGGATGGTGACCTGCCAGGTGTACCAGTAGTGCAGCGCGTAGAACGCCGAGATCTCGCTGAACTCGCAGTTGCGGTAGGTGTCCCAGCGGTACGCGGGATCACCACCGCCGTGTGCCGCAGGTGTGAGCAGCTTGGCGAAGATCTTCTCGCGCGCGACGAACTCGATGAAGTCGGCGTACCAGACGCGCTCACGATCGTCCTTCTTGAGGCGGACCTTCCCCTTGGCTTCGAAGAACGCGATGGTCTTCCGCATCAGCTCTGCGGAGTCTTCGTCGAGGTGCTTCGGCGCGTAGCTCTTCGGGTTCAGGAGGATCATGGCCGCCGACCATGAGGCCAATCTGCGCGCGAACGCAACGAGCGGCGCTGAGGCATTGGCAGACCGCTCGCGCGCGCTGAGGGAAGCCGGTACACTGCGCGGACGATGAGTGGGGTGCCGGCGCAAGGCGACGTGCTCGCTGGCAAGTACCGCGTCGAGCGCGTGCTCGGCCAGGGCGGCATGGGCGTGGTGGTCGCAGCGCGCCACATCCAGCTCGACGAGCTGGTCGCAGTGAAGTTTCTCCACGCTGCCTATTCTGCGCAGTCGGAACAGATCGAGCGCTTCCTCCGCGAGGGCCGCGCCGCGGTCAAGATCAAGAGCGAGCACGTCGCGCGCGTAAGCGACGTCGGCACGCTGGAGAACGGCGCGCCGTACATGGTGATGGAGTTCCTCGAGGGGCACGACCTCTCGGAGATCCTCAAGAACGAGGGGACACTGCCGATCATCGAAGCGGTCGAGTTCCTCCTCCAGGCATGCGAGGCGCTCGCCGAGGCGCACGCGATGGGCATGGTCCATCGCGACCTCAAGCCGGCGAACCTGTTTCTCATGGCGCGCAGCGATGGCTCGCCCTGCGTGAAGGTCCTCGACTTCGGCATCAGCAAGCTGAAAGACGGCACCTTCGACTCGAACCTCACCGCGACGAACGGGATGATGGGCTCGCCCTCGTACATGTCGCCCGAGCAGCTGAACAATCCACGCGGCGTCGACGCGCGCGCCGACGTGTGGGCGCTCGGTGTCATCCTCCAGGAGCTCATCTCCGGCCGGCGGCCCTTCCACGCCGAGTCGCTACCGCAGCTGGTCTTGATGCTGGCGATGGAGCCACCGAAGCCACTTCGTGAAGTGCTTCCCGATGCGCCCGAAGCGCTCGAGCGGATCATCTGCAAGTGCCTCGAGAAAAAGGCCGACGACCGATACCAGAACATCGGTGAGCTGGCGCGCGCGCTGCTTCCTTTCGCGCCGCCCGAGGCGGTGCAGTCGATCGAGCGCATCACGCGCGTGCTCGCCGCGGAGACGGGGGCTCGACGTCGCACCAC
>JBKJQC010001290.1:0-3824 GCA_046593995.1 Polyangiales bacterium | reverse complement strand
GCACGGAGGTCCGTGAAGTGCTGCCGCGCGCACCCAGCCGCGTCTCGCCGGCGATCGCATCGAGGAACGGAATTCTGGGGCCAGGCCTCGAAGCGTCGCGATCGGCAGACTCTCGAGTCCGTGCCTCCGAGCCTCCGTGTTCAATCGATCAGGTACGCCGAGTTCGAGAATCGAGGTCGCTGATTTAGGGCGATCCGGGGGGCGGGACGAAGCGGGTGCCGATGCCGATGCCGCGCTTCTTCGCCTGGCCTGCGGCGAGCTCGACCACGTACTTCGAGAGGCCGTTCACGCCGCGTGGCGAGTCGTTCAGCGGCGGCGCGGTCACGACGCCGATCACGAGGTTGTCCTCGCTGACGAACACCATGTCGAGCGGGATGCACGTGTTGTGCATCCAGAAGCTCGCCTGGTGGGCCTGCGGGAAATCGAAGACCATGCCCGCGTCGTCGGCGAGCGACGTGCGGTACATGAGACCGCGCGAGTGCGCCTTCGGGTGCTTGGCGATCTCCATCTTGAAGGTGTGCGTCGTGCCGTCGGGGGTGACGAACGACGCCTCGCCGTGGCCGAACAGCGTGCCGATGACCGACGGCGTCGGATCGTCCGGGCAATTCGCGGCCGCGGCAGGGATCACGGTCGTCGCTCCCGCAGCGCCAGCGGACGGCGACTTCCCGGGCTCCTTCCCAGGCTCCGGCAGCGTGTTTCCGGGCGTCGGTCGCATCTCTTTCACGACGGGGTTCGGCTCCTCGGGCACGCGCGAGCACGCGCCGGACCACGTCGTCCCGAGCCAGAGCACGGCGGTCGTCGCGTGTCGGAGGAGGCTCACTGCAGGATCCGGAGGGCGTTGCCGGCGAGGAGCTCGTTGTGGCTGCCCATCCGATAGCCTTGGAGATCGAGCGTCACGTACGCGAAGCCGTGGCGCTTGCCGGCGGCGACGATCTCGAGGCGCACCGACGGATCGAACGCCCGCGGCATCTCGGCGGGGTCGAGCTCCACGCGCGCGACCTTGTCGTGCCAGCGCACGCGCACCTGACGGAAACCGAGCGACTTGAGATCGTCTTCGAAGCCGCCGATCTGCAAGAGCCGCTCGCGCGTGACGGCGGTGCCGTAGGGGAGGCGCGAGGAGAGGCACGCCGACGCGGGCTTGTCCCAGACGCCGAGACCGAGCTCCTTCGAGAGGCGGCGCACGTCGCTCTTCCGCATCTTCGCTTCGACGAGCGGCGACACGACGTGTGCCTCACGCGCGGCGTCGAGGCCGGGGCGGTAGTCGCCGAGGTCGTCGAGGTTCGTGCCGTTCGCGAGGTAGGTGATGCCTCTCGCCTTCGCGAAGCGCTCGGCCACGCGATAGAGCTCGCTCTTGCAGTAGTAGCAGCGGTTCTCGGGGTTCTGCGCGTAGTTCGGATCGTCGATCTCGTGCGTCTCGACGAACTCGTGGCGCGCGCCGATCTGCTTCGCGACCTCGAGCGCGAGCTCCTTCTCGGAGGGCGCGAGGCTCGGGCTCACCGCGGTCATGCCGATGGCGCGGTCGCCGAGCACGCGATGCGCGACCATGAGCACGAACGCGCTGTCGACGCCGCCCGAGTAACAGACCACGACGGACTCGAGCGCGCGCAGACGCGCTTCCAGCGCTGCGAGCTGCGGATCGGCCGAGTCCTCCTGCATGAGCACGATCTAGCGCCCGCCCGTGGGGATGTCATCCCGCGCCGCTTCCGTCGCGGCCCGCGCCGCCACGCAGAACAGGCAGTCGGCCGCGCTGCAGAGCAACGACGCGGGCTCCCGCGCGAGGCGCACGCGCGCCACGTCGACGAGCATTCGTGCTCCCACCACGAGCGTCGGCGCGTGGCCGATGGTTCGCCGTTCAAGCGCACTGCCGAGGTCGGGCCCGAGCGCGGGGAACCCTTCGGAGCAGTTGTTCCCGCTCTCGACCTCGACCCATCGCCGTTGCCCGTCGATCTCGAGCGGCATGCCGTAGGCCGCGATCGCGAGGTACGGCGGCTCGGCCATGCGCTCGGCGTGGTGGAGGAGCGAGCACCGCTCGAGGCCGACCCCGACCATCACCACGCGCGCGTTCCATGCGTACGCGCGCGCCCACGGGCTGCGCGGCCCCATGGGATCGTCGAGGGGGTGCGGGCTCACGAGCTCGGCCGCGCGGGGGCCGAGCGCCGCCACCGACTCCACGGGGTGGAACGATCGCAGCGTCTCCGGCATGCGCGTGAGGACGTCGACGAGCCGCCCCATCCCGCGCGGGATCGAGCGCGCCGGATCGAAGGGCGGGAGCTCCTCGCGGATCGCGTCCCACCGCTCTTCGGGCGCGGCCGGCGAGCACCACGTCGCCGGATCCGTGCGGCTCGTGGTGAACGTGGGCACGAGCAGCGTGCGATCTCCGAGCGCGTCGAGCAGCGCTGCGAGGACGCCTTCGATGCCGCCAGCGACGTGGCCGATCGAGCGCGGTGCGCTGTGCAGCACGATGAGCTCGGCGTCGCCGAACGCACGCTCGAAGTCGACACGAACCTCGCTCGGGAGCAGCACGCCCTCCGACGTACCTCCCTGCGAGCAGCGCGGCTAGGATGACCCATGACCGTCGAGCAGACCGCCTGCATCCTGTGCTCACGCAACTGCGGGCTCCGGGTCGAGACGGAGGGCAAGGCGATCGTGAGCGTGCGCGGCGACGACGCGCACCCGGTCTCGAAGGGCTACCTCTGTCAGAAGGCCGCGCGCCTCTCGCGCTACCAGGAGAACGAAGACCGCCTCGAGCACCCGCTGCGCCGCGAGCCCGATGGGAGCTTCGTGCGTGTCGGCTGGGACGAAGCGCTCGCCGACATCGCCAAGCGTCTCCTCGCGATCCGCGAGCGACATGGCGGACGCGCCTTCGCGTTCTACGGCGGCGGCGGCCAGGGGAACCACCTCGGCGGAGCATTCAGCCGCCAGCTCATGAAGGCGATGAAGAGCCGATTCGTCTACAGCGCGCTCGCGCAGGAGAAGACGGGCGATTTCTGGGTCAACGGGCGGCTCTTCGGCGATCAGCGCTGCCACGTCACCGAGGACGTCGAGCACGCGGACTTCGTGCTCTTCATCGGCACGAATCCCTTCCAGGCACACGGCATCCCGAACGCGCGCGACACGCTGCGCGATCTGAAGAAGGATCCGGCGCGCACGATGGTCGTCGTCGATCCGCGCAAGACGGAGACCGCGCGCCTCGCGGACGTGCACCTGCAAGTGCGTCCCGGGCAGGACGCGTTCCTCATGGCCGCGATCCTCGCCATCATCGTGCGCGAGGGGCTCCACGATCGCGCCTTCCTCGCGCGGCGCACCACCGGATTCGCGGCGCTCGAGGCGGAGCTGCGCACGATCCCGGTCGAGGAGTTCGTGCGTCGCGCCGACGTGCCCCTCGAGGACGTCGAGCGCGTGGCGCGCGGTTTCGCAAAGGCGCGCTCGGCGTGCGTGCGCATCGATCTCGGCCTGCAGCAGAGCCTGCACAGCACGCTCAACTCCTACCTCGAGAAGCTCCTCTTCCTCGTCACCGGCAACTTCGGCAAGCGTGGCGGGAACAACTTCCACTCGTTCTTCCTGCCCATCCTCGGCAACACCGACGAGCGCGAGGCGCGGCATCCGCGCACCGCACACCACGGGATGTTCCCCATCGGCGGCCTCTATCCGCCGAACATCCTCCCGAGCGAGATCGAGCACGCAGGGGAGGATCGCATCCGCGCGATGTTCGTCGACAGCGCGAACCCGGCGCTGACCGGCGCGGACACGACGGGCTACGAGCGCGCCTTCGCGAAGCTCGAGCTCCTGGTCGTCGTCGACGTCGCGATGACCGAGACCGCGCG
>JBKJQC010001005.1:0-7855 GCA_046593995.1 Polyangiales bacterium | reverse complement strand
GTCGGACGGGACCCCTCCCTTCGGGAGGGGCCGGGGGAGGGTAAATCCCAGCGTCCGGACCGTGCGCCGCCTCGTACGGAACGCTGCGATCACTTCCGCAACAGCCTATAGCTAGGCAAACACCATCGTCCGCACACCGAGCGCCTCGGCCTCGCGCACGATCGTCGGCGCTCCCTCACCGCGCGCGAGCGGCGCGAGCACGAGGTCGGCGCCGGCGATCCAAGAGAGCGCGTCCTCGTGCGGCACCGCACCGGGAGCGATGACGCGGAGCCCGGAGCGCCGCGCGCGCGCGACGAGCCGTTCGCGCAGCGGACCATCGCCGAGCATCACGAGGGTCCCCGTCGTCTCCGCGAACGCGCGATCGATGCGCTTGTCGGCCGTCATGCGCGCGGCGATCAGGGCATAGGGGCCGACGGACGCGCGGAGCGATGCCGACCGGGCGCGCGCTTCGTGGAGATCGGCGAGCGGCATCGGCGCGACGTCGAGTGGGACCGAATGGAGCGTTGTGATGCGCTCGGCGAGCGTCGCCGAGACGGCTCGGATGCGCGCGCCGTCCGCGAGCCACGCGATCGTCCGGGCTGCGATCGCACGGGGCATCGCCTCGAGCAGACGCACGTCTGCGCCGTGCGCGACGATCTCGCAATCCGCCGAAGAACAGGCGCGCACGATGGCGCCGCTCGGGATCAACCAATGGGCGACGACGCGCGCTGGACCGAGCGACGCGAGCGCGCGCGACACCCCGCGCGCGAACGGCGCGAGCCCCACCATCCGCGACGGCGACGCCCGCAGTCTCTCTGCGGCGCCGGGCGATCCGAAGAGGCGCGCGTGCGGCACGTCGATCACCGGGACACCACCGCGCGCGCGCCCTGGTCCGTCGGGCGCGAGGACGATCACGCGCGCGCCGCATCGCGCGCGCAGCACCGCATCGGTGCGCACGAACGTCCCCGCGATCTCGTCCGCGGTCCGCGGCCACGAGGTCGTGACGACGACCGTCAGGCCTTCTGCCACCCCATGCACTCGCAGAGGCCGTTCCACATGTCCGTCACGGTCTGGTACCGCTGGTCCGGCGAGATCGCGAGCGCCTTCTTGACCCACTCGTCGACCGAGACCGGGAGCTCCGGACGGAGCGCATGCAGGCTCGGACGCTTCCCCGCGAGCGACGCCTGCATCAGCTCGATGAGCGTGCCGGTGAACGGCGGGCGGCCGGCGATCACGCGGTAGATGAGGGCGCCGAGCGAGTAGACGTCGATGCGTGAGTCGAGCTTCGTCGGATCGCCCTTCCACACCTCGGGCGCGATGTAGCTCGGGCTGCCCGCGACCATGCCGCTGCGCGTGAGCGGGTTCGCGGACATCACCTTCGCGAGCCCGAAGTCGAGGAGCCGCACGTGCCCGCCCTTCTCCGGCGACATCACGTACATGTTGCCGGGCTTGAGGTCGCGGTGGGCGATCCCCTGACGGTGCGCCGACGCGAGCGTGTGGATGATGGGCACGAAGATGAACGGCAGCGCCTCGACCGGATAGAGCTGGCCGATCTGCTCCCACTGGTCGAGGTACGCTTCGAGGTCGTTCCCCTCGAGGAGCTCCATCACGATGAAGAGCGCGCCGGACTTGTCGGAGCGGAGCGCGTAGATCTGGATCGCCGCCGTGCCGGTGAGCTTCGCCGCGACCTGCGCCTCGCGCAGCATGCGGACGTTGAACTCGGGATCCTGCGCGAACTCCGGGTGGAGGAACTTGATCGCGACTTTGCCCCCCGTCACCGTGTCGAGCGCGGTGTAGACGACGCCGCAGCCGCCTTTGCCGATGACGTCGCCGACCTGGTAACGGCCGTCGAGGAGCTCGCCTGGCAGATGGCTCGGCGGGTCGATCGAATCCATCTTCGCGTCATTGGTACCGGAACGGCGCGCGCCTGGGTACCCGAAACACGCTTCCGTCCCTGGCTCCCGGCGGGGCCGACGGAACGTCCCGGGCGCGCGGCCGGAAATCCGGTATCTTCGCTCTCTCCTATGTCGGCCCCCTCCGAGTGAGGAGGGTCCGGCGACCCACGGGCTGCACGTTTCGAAATCCGAGCTGAGAGGACGGAGAGAGCGGTGAGCGCGAACGTCGAGACCAGCGGCTTCGTCGGGCGAGTGCTCGGCAACCGTTGGATCGTCGGAGAGCAGCTCGGCTCCGGCAGCTTCGGCGTGGTCCACGCCGGTGTGGAGCGCGGCTCCGGCAATCCGGTCGCGCTCAAGCTCCTGCACCCGCAGTTCCTCCACCACGGCGAGACGATCGCGCGGTTCTGGAACGAGGCGGAGGCGCTCCGTCGGATGGATCATCCGAACGTGCTCGTGCTCCTCGACCTCGGCGTGAGCGACGACGGCGTCCCCTACCTCGTGACGGAGCTGCTCACCGGCGAAACGCTGCGCGATCTGCTCAACCGCGAAGGTCCGCTCCCGCCGGAGCGCGCGATGCGCCTCCTCGGCCCCGCGGCGCACGCGCTCCACCACGCGCACATGCACGGGATCGTGCACCGAGATCTCAAGCCGGAGAACATCTTCCGCGTCCGTCGCGACGGCATGGGCACCACGAAGATCCTCGATTTCGGGGTCGCGAAGCTCCTCGACACCGGCCCCGGTCGCAAGCTCTCGCAGACCGGCATCATGCTCGGGACGATGGCGTACTCGCCCCCCGAGCAGATGCAGGGGCTGAGCGACATCGATCACCGCGCGGATCAATTCGGCTTCGGCGCCCTCGTGTTCGAGGCGCTCACCGGGCAGCGCCCCTTCCCGCACGCGCAGCCGTTCGCGCTCTTCCAGGCGGTCATGAGCGGCCCGCGCCCGCGTGCGAGCGAGGTCCGCCCGGGCATTCCCCCCGCCGTCGACGACGTGCTGATCCGCGCGCTCGATCCCGATCGCGAGCGGCGATACGCGAACGTCGAGGAGTTCTACCTCGCGGTCTCGAACGCGCTCACGCAGCCGAATTTTCCCGGTCTGAGCAAGACCTTCACCGGCGCGCCCGCGCAGCTCCTTCCGTCGGCGAACGCGCCGCTGCCGCAGATGCGGCCGACGCCCCCGCAGATGCTCGCGCCTCCGCCCTTCACCGGAATGGGGCCGCCGGCAGCCGAGCACTCGCATCGCTTCCGCCCCATCGACGAGGAGGCGACGCGCGGCGATCACCGCGCCGTCTCGACCTCGGGCGCCGAGCCGGAGCGGCACCAACCGTTCAACACGACGCTGCAGTCCGGCAGCATGGCCTCTCTCGGTCTCGCGGCGGCGGTACCGGTGCCGGCGTCGCAGCAGTACCCATCATCGCAGCAGTACCCATCATCGCAGCAGCACCCGTCGTCGCAGCAGCACCCGTCGCAGCAGCCGCCGGCGAATCAGCCACCGACGTTGCCGTCCGGCGCGTCGCTCGGGACCACGTTGGTCGAGGGAGCGCTCCCGCGTCGCGGCGAAGCGTCCCCCACGCCGCCGCCGATGTCGTCCGAGCGTCTTGTGAACCGCACGCTCCCGAGCATTCCGGCGTCGAGCATCCCCTCGGCGAGCTACCCCGTGCCTTCCGGGACTTCGCCCGCTGGCACGTCCGGCGCAGCAATCATCCGACCGCCGAGCGCTCCTCCGAGGGGCGCCACACCGGCCGCGCCGCAGCCCATCGCATCACCGCCGCTCGCATCGCAGCCGCTCGCACCGCAGGCATCGCAGGCCGGCCCGCCTGCGCCGGTCCTTCCGACGCCAGCGCCGATCGATCCGCCGCGCACCCAGTGGTGGCCGTGGATCGCCGGCCTGCTCGTGGTGGCCCTGGTCTTGGCCACGCTCCTCTGGCTCCGGAAGTGAATCCGCGCGCACGCGCTCGCTCATGACGCTTCCGCACGTCCCGAAGGTGATCGTGATGTGGGCGGTGCGCGCCCTCGGCGCGCTCGTCGCGACGCTGCTGCTCATGTGGCTCCTCGGGCGCCTGGGCTCGATCCTCGAGGCCATCGTGCTGCGCATCGACACGCGGATGCGCGCGCGTGGGCGCGGCCTCGGCTACCGCTCGGTCGAGGTCCTCTCCGTCGACGCGATCCTGCAGCTCGTCCGCTCGGTGGTGGGCGTCGTCCGCGTCATCGCATCGCTCGCCGCCGTGTACCTCTGGGTGCTCGGCGTCGCGTGGGCGCTCGATCAAGGCGGGAAGGTCTTTCCGCTCGTCGTCAAGCCGTTCGTCGGAGCGCTCTCGACGACGTGGTCGGCGGCGATCGACTTCATCCCGAACCTCATCGTCCTCATCGTCATCATCGGGATCGCGCGCTTCGCGAACCGCACGGTGGGGCTCTTCTCGAAGGCGATCGAGGAAGGGCGCATCAACGTCGCCAACCTCGACCGCGATCTCGCCACGCCGACGCGCCGCCTCGTGACGCTCGGGATCTGGGCCCTCGCGCTGGTGATGGCGATCCCCTATCTCCCCGGCAGCGAGTCGAAGGCGTTCCAGGGTGTCGCCGTGATCTTCGGCGTGCTCGTGTCGCTCGGCTCGTCGAGCGTGGTCTCGAACCTGCTCTCGGGGTTGGTGCTGACGTACACGCGCGCGTATCGCGTCGGCGACCGCGTGAAGATCGGCGACGTGACGGGGGACGTCGTCGGGCTCGGGACGTTCACCACGCGCCTCCGCACGACGAAGGACGAGGAGGTCTCGATCCCGAACGCCGTCGTGCAGGGCGGGATCGTCTACAACTTCAGCCGCTACGCGCGGACCGGCGGCGTGCAGGTGCACCAACAGGTGACCATCGGGTACGAGACGCCGTGGCGGAAGATCCACGAGCTCTTGATCCGCGCTGCGCGCAACACGCCCGGCATCAAGGCGACGCCCGAGCCGTACGTGCTGCAGAAGTCGCTCGACGACTTCTACGTCTGCTACGAGGTCAGCGCGTGGACCGATCGCCCGAACGAGATGCACTTCGTCCACGCGCGCTTGACGCAACAGATCCAGGACGAGTTCTTCCGCGACGGCGTCGAGATCATGTCGCCGCACTACGAGGCGAAGCGTGACGGACAGAAGAGCACCATCCCCGACGCGATGCGCGGCGCGAACGCCGCGCCTCCGCCGCAGAAGGACTGACGCGCGTTCAACGTCGCCGGCGCGACCCAATCAGCTCTTCGTCGAGGAAGCGCAGCAACGCCTCGAGGCCGGCGTTGTCACTCTCGCGCATCGACGCGAGCTGCAGCTGGAGGCGTGCCTGCTTGAAGTCGCCCTTGGCGATCAGCTCGTCGGCCCGCACCGCGAACGGCCGCGCGCCCGCCGAGCGCACGAGATCCTGCGCGCGTCCCGTCGACTCGCGCTTCGACTGTGCGGCGTCCTCGTGCGAGAGGCGCAGCACGCCTTGCCCGTCGAACAGCTGCGCGTAGCGGCCGCGGGTCACGGGGTCGGCGAGCACCTTGTAGGCCTCGGCCCCGCGTTGGAACACGCGCGTGGCGCTGTCGCGAACGGCGAGCTCTTCGTCGCGGTGCACGTCCGGGTGGAACATCAGCGCGAACGCGCGCCACGCGTTCCTCACCTCGTCGTCACTCGGGAGCGGCCCACCTCGGTCGCGCACGAGCCCGAGCAGCCGGAAGTAGTCGGTGCTGTCGAGCGCGGCGTCCCAGTCGGCCACGATGTCCGCGAACTCGGGCTCGGGACTCTGTTCGGTGTCGAGATCGTCGTCGTCCTCGAGCTCCTCGGGGGGGATGGAGATGGGCCGGTCTCGCTTCTCTCCGGCCATCGAGCCGTCAGACTACCGCACCCATCATGCGGCGGCCCGCGCCCTGCACGTCCTGGCCGATCAGCTTCATCTTGGCGCTCGTCTCACGGCGGGTCTCCACGTCCTTCGCGCGAACGCCGAGGATGCCGTCCGCGTCGAGCTCGAAGGTGACCTCGATCGTGACCTCGCCGCGACGCGCGGCGCGCAGGCCAGAGAGCTCGAGCTCACCGAGCGGAGTGTTCTGCGAGAGCGACGGGGCCTCCCCCTGACAGACGCGGATCACGACCGACTGCTGGCCATCGGTGCTGGTCGTGAAGCTGCGGGTCTGCGAGCACGGCACGGGCGTGTTGCGCTCGATGACGCGGTCAACCCAACCACCGACGGTCTCGACCGCCAGGCTGAGCGGGGTCACGTCGATGAGGAGCGGCGCGGCCATCCCACCGAGCTCGCCGCGCCCCGGCGGATACGACGACTGCTTGCGCTGCTGCGGCTGCGGGGCCTGTCCCTGCTGCGGCTGCGGCTCAGGCAGCCCGGGGAACATCGGGCTCGAGCCCGGGAACATGCGCTCGGGCGGGAACATCGGGCTGCCCGGATCGGGGAGCGGCGGCATCGACGACGGCGCGGTGCGGACCGCAGGCGGGTTCGTCTTCGGCGCGTTGGAGAGCGCGGGTGGGTTCGTCTTCGGCTTGTCGAGCGCCGGCGCGACGCCCATCTGCGTACGCATACGCGGCGCGGGTCCGGGCGGCGCGCGCATCGGCGGCGGCGTCGGCTCGTCGAACGTCTCGCGCAGGGGGGAGGGCGGCGGCGCGACGTTGCGCAGGAGCTGCGGCTCCGGCGAGTGATCGGGGAACGGGGAGCGACCCGCCTGCGGGATCGGGAGCGTGTTCGGCTCGGGGCTCAGGTCGGGCGAGTTGCCGAGCTCGATGCTCGGGGCGACGAGCGGAGCACCGAGCATGCGACCGGTCTTGCGATCGACCTGACGCGACTCCGGGACGAGGGGCGCGGTGTGCCCCGGCCTCGACGGCATCGGGCTCCCGTGGATCGGCGTCCGCACCGGCGGCGGCTCGTCGACACCGAACGGTGCGTCCCCCGGGAGACCGCCGATCGCTGACGTCACGAGACGACCCGTCGTGCGCGCCGGCGGAGGGGCCATCGGCCCGCGCGCGCCCGTAGCGTTCTTGCCGACGCCGCCGAGCGTCTGGATGCGCCCGACGCGCACCGCGCCGCCGTCGAGCGTAGGATCGGCGATGGGCGCGGGTGTGGCCGCGCGACGTCGCTCCGCACCGGTCAACGCGGCCGCCTGGATCGCTGCGCCGATGGCGACGACCTCGTCCGGGTTCACGCGGTCCATCGCCTTCTTGCCGAAGAACTCTTCGGCGCGACGTCGCACGACGGGGATGCGCGTCGACCCGCCGACGAGGATCACGTTGTCGAACGCGTTCGACTGCACGCGCGCGAGCTTCAGCGCCTCCTCGCAGACGTGGAACGTGCGGTCGACGAGCGACCCGGCGAGCGTCTCGAGCTGCGGGCGCGTCATCGTGAACTTCACGTCGATCGGCGCGCCGCCCGGTCCGTAACCGAGCTCCTTCAGCTCGACGACCATCTCGTTCTGTGAGGAGAGCGCGATCTTCACCTGCTCCGCCGCGGCGCGCAGGCGCTCCATCATCTGCACGTCACCGCGCGGATCGAAGCGAGTGCGCTGGATGACGTCGAGCGCGATCTTGTCAGCAATGGCAGTATCGACGTCGTCACCGCCGAGGAAGCTGTCACCCGCCGTGGCGATGACCTCGAAGACGTTCCCCGAGAGATCGAGGAGCGTGAGGTCGAACGTACCGCCGCCGAAGTCGTAGACCGCGATGCGCTCGCTGCCGGTCTTGCCGAAGCCGTACGCCAGGGCGGCGGCCGTCGGCTCGTTGAGGATGCGCAACACCTCGAGGCCGGCCTCGCGCGCAGCGACCTTCGTCGAGGCGCGCTGCAGATCGTTGAACGACGCCGGCACCGTCACGACCGCGCGCACGACCGGCTCGCCGAGCGCCTTCTCTGCGATCGACTTCGCCTTCCGCAACACGAAGGCGGAGATCTCCGGCAACGTGTACGTCTCGCTGCGAGCGACCACGAGCGGACCGTGCGTCGGCCCCTCGCGGAGCTCGAAGGGGAACCGCGCCTTGG
>JBKJQC010000942.1:0-2903 GCA_046593995.1 Polyangiales bacterium | reverse complement strand
ACCGCCTCGCGGCCGCGACGATCGTAGAGGTACGGACGCAGATCCTCCCCCGGCACGCGTTCGGACAGGAGCGCCCGCGCGCGCTCGACGACGCGCGCGTCGTCGGTGCCGGAGGCGTAGATCTCCACGCGATTGCAGGTCGAGACGATCATCGCCTCGCTCACGTGCTCGCCACGCAGCTTCTCGAGCACTGCCGCGCGCTCGTCCCCCGCGACGGCGACCCGCTCGCGGACCGCGACCGGCGCCGAGCGATAGCTCACGCCGACGACCGCGACACTCAGCGCACGCCCCGGGTCGGACAGGCTCGTGGTCGGTCCCGCGGTCGGACTCTGCGAGGAGGACACGCTCATCCACCGCGCCCGTTGCGCACGAGATAGACGAGGAAGACGAGGCACGCGCAGCCGAAGCCGAGGATCGTCCCCCAGGCGGCGCGCCGCCCGCGCCAGCCACCCGCGCTCCGCATCAGCAGCACCGCCGCGAACAGGAGCCACGCCGAGTACGCGAGCACCTGCCGGATCACGGCGAGCTTCCCGCCGCTCACCTGCCCGATCCAGAACAGGCCCGTGAGGATGCCGATCGTCAGGAGCGGGAACCCTGCGAGCAGGAACCGATGCGACGCGCGATCGAGCACCTCGAGCGGGGGCAGCCGCTGGATCACACCGAGCGTCTTCTTCGACTTGAGCTGCCGCTCGACGATCAGGTAGGTGGCGGCGAGCGCGGACGCGATCGTGAAGAGCGCGCTCGCGACGAAGACGGTGGTGACGTGGAGGGGCAGGAGCGCGGTGCGCATCACCGGCGCCCCCGTCTCCGGCCGCACGCCGACGAGCCGCGCGGCGAGCACCGCGGCGAGCGCCACCGGCGCGACGAACGCGCCCACCACTTCGATCTTCCAGAAGCGCGAGACGAAGAGGAAGGTCGTCGTGGCCGTCAACGCCATGAGCGACGTGGCCGGGTGGATCCCCTCGACCGGGCACGCGTGCGCGTTGGCCGAGATGATGAAGAAGTGCACGAGGTGGAGCAGCGCGCCCCCCGCCAGCACCGGCTTCGCGAACCGCTCGCCCGCTCCCCCGGACGACGCCCGCCCCGCGAGCTGCAGGAAATAGAGGCCCGACGCGACCGCATACGCGAGCGCAGTGGCCGCGAGGATCAGGTCGGCAATCGTAGCGAGGGGCAAGGGGCGTGGAGTCTAGCGCCGCGACGCCCGCCGCGCTGAGGCGCGCGGTAAAATTACCCTCCCCCGCCCCCTCCCCTCCGGGAGGGGCTCCTTCCGACGCACGTCATCGAGGCGTGCGTGGATCGGACCGCGCACGGAGGATTCGAGCACGGCGGGTCTTCACGGATGAGAGATGGCGCGCTCGGGCTCGTCGAGCAGGTCGCAACGCATAAGCACTATATTCATATGAGTACGTCCAATCAGCAGGCGGTCACTAGCGAAATGCAAGCGCGAGACGCGCGAAGGGAGCTCACGACCCGACGCTCAGCGCGTCGCAGGACACCTCCGTCGGAAGGAGCCCCTCCGGAGGGGAGGGGGCGGGGGAGGGCAAATTTTCCGCCTGCGTCAGCGCGGCGGGATGCGCTTCCGCCCTCTCGTGGCACTTCGAGCGCGGGTGTATACGCTCTCGAGCGATGGCGCGGTTTCTCATCCGAGGGGTCCAGCCGAAGGACCACGACGATCTGGTCCGCGTGGCGCGTCACCTCAACTCGGTGAACCTTCCCGAGAACGACGAGGCCGTTCAGGGGATCATCGAGCACAGCGTCCAGTCGTTCCTCGGCAAAGTGCCCGCGCGGAAGGCCGAGTACGTGTTCGCGCTCGAGGAGGTCGAGACGGGACGCGTCGTCGGCACCTCGATGGTCATCGGCCAGCTCGGGCGTCGCGACGCGCCGTACATCTATTTCGACGTTCGCTCCGAGGAGAAGTACTCGAACTCGCTCGACCGGCACTTCCATCACACCGTGCTCCGCATCGGGTACTCGTACGACGGCCCCACGGAGATCGGCGGGATCGTCCTGTTGCCCGAGTTCCGGCTCGCCAGCGAACGGCTCGGCCAGTTCCTCTCGTACGTGCGCTTCCTCTTCATCGCGATGCACCGCGAGCGCTTCCGCGAAGAAGTGCTCGCCGAGCTCCTGCCGCCGCTCGAGCCCGACGGAACGTCACACCTCTGGGAGGCGCTCGGTCGTCACTTCACGGGCCTCACGTACATGGAGGCCGACAAGCTCTCCAAGAAGAACAAGGAGTTCATCAAGGGCCTGTTCCCCGAGGGGGACGTCTACGCGTCGTTGTTCTCCCCCCAGGCGCAGAAGGTCATCGGCGAGGTCGGCCCGCAGACGAAGGGCGTCGAGAAGCTCCTCGAGCGGATCGGGTTCCGCTACTGCGAGCGCGTCGATCCGTTCGACGGCGGACCGCACTTCCTCGCGAAGACCGACGACATCACGCTCGTGAACGAGAGCGCGCGCGTTCCCATCACCGAGCTGTGGGAGGGGGACGCGCCCGCCAGCGATCAGCCGCGCCACCGCGCCGTGGTCGCGGTCGCGACGAAGGAGCCCCCGTTCTGGAAGAGCGTGATGGCGCCGCACGATCGTAAGGGGAACGGCATCGTCGTCCCGCGCGCCGCCGCCGAGCGCATCGGCGCGGAGGTGGGCGACGAGGTGATGTTCCTCGCGATCCACCCGCCGCAGAAGAAGGGGCGCCCCTCGAAGCCCTAGGTCTAAATGGCCGAGCGCGATTCTCGAACGCTCGGATTGAACACGGAGGCACGGAGGCACGGAGCTCCCTGAAGTGCTGCCGCGCGCCCCCAACGATGTCTCGCCGACCATTGCATCGAGGTACGGCCTGCGGAGCGAGGCTCGAAGCGTCGCGATCGGCAGACTCTCGAACCTCCGTGCCTCCGTGCCTCCGTGTTCAA
>JBKJQC010000596.1:0-2904 GCA_046593995.1 Polyangiales bacterium | reverse complement strand
ATCGCGCGCATCGCGGACAGCGTCGCGCGCACGAAGATCGGGACCACGCTCGGCACCCCGAGCTACATGGCGCCGGAGCAGGCGCGCGGCGGACGCGACATCGTCGACGGCCGCGCCGATCTCTTCGCCCTGGGCGCGACGATGTTCAGGCTGCTGAGCGCGCGCCGGATCCACGAGGGGAGCAACACGACGGAGATCCTCGCGAAGATGGCGACTTTGCCGGCCGCGCCGATCCGCACGGTGAAGGAGGGGATCTCCGCCCCCATGGCTGCGATCATCGATCGCGCGCTCCGCTTCGCGCGCGAGCTCCGTTACGCCGACGCGACCGCGATGCGTGACGACGTGCGTGCGGCGCGCGCGGGCGAGCCGCTCCCATCGGGGAGCGTGCCGGGCGACGACGTCCCCGCGGCCGTTGGGTTCTCGGCGGGGAGCGACGTCACCGGGCTCGGCCCGGCCGCGCCGGTCGTCCAGGATGAAACGGTCGCGGCGATGGCTGCAGTGCCGGCTCCCCGCTACGTCGAGGCCGCGACGCTCGTTCGCGTCGAAGGGCCCGTCGAAGGGCCCGTCGAAGGGCCACGCGACGTGACGCCGCCCCTGCCGGAGACCATCGTGCGCGGCGCCCCCCTCGAGCTCGCGCCCACGGTCGTCCAGCCGATGCCGCCGGCCTCGACTGCGCAGGCGAAGAAGCGTGTGCCGCTCGCCCTCCTGGCGGTGTTCGGCCTCCTCACGTTGACCGTCGTCGGCGTGGCGGTCGTGTTCGTGCTCGGCCACGACGAGAAGACGCCGCGCGTGCGGGAGCCGGTCGACGAGAAGCCCCTCGCGCACGACGAGCCGCACGCCGACGAGCCGGAGCACGCGGACGACAAGACCGCGAGCGACGAGCCCGTCCCTCCGGCAAAGATCGAGAAGCCCGCGGCGAAACCGGCGAGCGGTGGTCCCACGACAGCCAAGCCGATCGGGACCTCGACGTCGACCGCGACCGCGGCCCCACTGCCCAAGCTCACCCCGCTCGAGCTCATCCCGCCGCCGGCGGCGACCGCGCCAGCTACCCCGCCTGCTACCCCGCCAACGAGCACGCCACCCGGCGCACCGCCCGGAAAGGCCAAGAAGAAGCCGAAGTGACGCTCAGGGTCCGTCGTTCAACGATGCGACGCGCCCGTCGCTGTTGACCGTCGCGCCGGTGGCGATCTGTGCGACCTGCGCGTAGAAGGCGTCGTCGACCACCGCGTCGAGCGAGCCCTGCGCGGCGTTCTTCGCGGTATCTCCCGTGACCGATGCGGGCGTGACCGATGCGGGCGTGACCGATGCGGGATCGGCACAGCAACGGAACCCCGTCGAGTAGTCGTAGTACGCCGAGTTGTGCGCGCTCGTCGTGTAGTCGCACCCCTCCTTGTTGATCTTCGTGTCGAGGTAGTAGCCCCCGCGGAACGTGCCGTCGTCGACCCACTCGTGGACGTTGCCGACCATGTCGTGGACGCCGTACGCGTTCGTGCACTGCGCGGCCTCGCCGGTCTTGGCGACGGTGTTGTCCATCTGGTTGAGGCGCGGATCGTTCATCGCCTTCGACGTGAACATCTCGTCCCTGCCGTAGAGCTGCGGGAGTGGAGCGCTACGACCGTTGTCGATGCACATGCCCGCCGCGCGCACGTCGCCGTACGGATACCGCGTCTTCTCCGGACCCTTGCAGGCGGCGACCCACTCGTCGGCCTTGCACAGCCGCTTGCCCGCGTTGCCGCACGCCTTCTTCGCGTCGAGGAGCGACACGTGCGCCTGCGGGACGACGCCCGGCTTGGAGACGGCCTTCAGCTCCTGGCCCGCGGCCGGCTCATAGGGCGAATGCAGTGACGTCGCGCCGTTCGCCCGGACCGTCACGAGGGAGGCTTCCCACTTGTCGACGCAGGTCGCGCCCGAGCTCGTCGCGACGAGCGCCATCTCGGCGGGGCACTTCACGTTCTCGTTCGTCTCGGAGGCGACCTTCGCGCTCACCGACGCGGAGGTGACCTTCGC
This sequence comes from Polyangiales bacterium, assembly GCA_046593995.1. Classification (GTDB taxonomy): domain Bacteria; phylum Myxococcota_A; class Polyangia; order Polyangiales; family JADJMO01; genus JALHOE01. Next base: position 897 of record JBKJQC010000596.1, on the reverse strand, counting down.
GCTCACCGACGCGGAGCCGAGCGCCAGTGCGGCACCCGAGCCCAGCATCACGAGTCGCGAGAACCAAGTCTGCATGACTCGGGTATCAGCAGGCCTCGTGCCGAATCGAGAAGTACACGAAAAGCCACGGAAAAATAGTCGCGCAACCCACCTGCGGCGTGAGTGATCGAGACCGCAGACGCGCGGGTTGAGCAGCAGCCCTGTGCAGCAGAGAAACAAACTCTGCACGAGGGGTGGCGATACGGCCGCGCTTACTTGGCGCGGAGTCCGTGTCGCTGCACCAAGCGATGCAGGTACATGCGGTCGATGCCAGCGTGCCTCGCCGCGCGGCTCATGTTGCCGCCGGCCCACACGAGGAGCGCTTGCAGATAGGCCCGCTCGAACTCGTCGATCAAGCCTTCCTTCGCGATCTTGAACGGCGTGTTGATGTCGATCGGACGCGCCGACATCGACGGGCTCGAGGGGTCGGACGACGACTCGGACTGACGCGAGGGGGCGGGGCGCAGCGACGCGGACTCGAGGACCACGGCGCGCTCGACGTAGTTGCGGAGCTCGCGGACGTTGCCCGGCCAGTCGTGGTTCGCGAGCTCGGCGATGACCTCTTTCGTGAAGAGGCGATCGACGTTCTTCGCGCCGAGCAGATCGACGAAGTGGCCGATCAGGAGCTCGATGTCCCCCTTGCGCTCGCGGAGCGAGGGGACCGTCACCGTCACGACCGAGAGGCGGAAGTAGAGATCTTCGCGGAAGCGACCCTTGTTCACCTCGCGCTCGAGATCGCGATTGGTCGCTGCGATGACGCGCACGTCGATGCGCTTCATCTTCGTCTGGCCGACGCGTCTCACTTCGCGAGCCTCGAGCGCGCGCAGCAGCTTCGGCTGCAAATCGAGGGGCAGCTCG
>JBKJQC010000411.1:0-3478 GCA_046593995.1 Polyangiales bacterium | reverse complement strand
CGCCGTTGAAGGCGCGCGGCGCCTCTGGCATCTGGGAAGGGTTCGTTCCCGGCGTCGCGCGCGGCCACGCCTACAAGTACCGGATCGACGCGAAGGGAGGCGGCGCGCTCGACAAGGCCGATCCCTTCGCGCTGCGTTACGAGCCGCCGCCGCGCACGGCGTCGGTCGTCTGGGATCTCGCGTACACGTGGAACGACGCCGCATGGATGGCGTCGCGGAAGGCGGCGCAGGGGCTCTCCGCGCCGATGTCGATCTACGAGGTGCACCTCGGCTCGTGGATGCGTGACGCCGGCAATCAGCCGCTCTCCTACCGCGAGCTCGCGCCCAAGCTGGCGGACCACGTGCAGCGCCTCGGCTTCACCCACGTCGAGCTCTTGCCGGTGATGGAGCACCCGTTCTACGGATCGTGGGGGTACCAGGTCACCGGGTACTTCGCGCCGTCGTCGCGCTTCGGCACCCCCGAGGACTTCATGGCCCTCGTCGATCTGCTCCACCAGCGCGGCATCGGCGTGATCCTCGACTGGGTCCCGGCGCACTTCCCGATGGATCCGCACGCGCTCGCCCAGTTCGACGGCACCCATCTCTTCGAGCACGCCGATCCGCGGCAGGGCTTCCACCCGGACTGGACGAGCGCGATCTTCAACTACGGCCGCCACGAGGTCCGCTCGTTCCTCACGTCGAGCGCGCTGCACTGGCTCCGGCAGTTCCACGCCGATGGCCTCCGCGTCGATGGCGTCGCGTCGATGCTCTACCTCGACTACGCGCGCAAAGAGGGGGAGTGGATCCCGAACGTGCACGGCGGGAAGGAGAACCTCGAGGCCATTTCCCTCCTCCGTCAGCTCAACGAGCAGGCGTACAAGGAGGCCGACGGCATCCAGACCATCGCGGAGGAGTCGACCGCGTGGCCGATGGTCTCGCGTCCGACCTACGTCGGCGGCCTGGGCTTCGGCTTCAAGTGGGACATGGGGTGGATGCACGACGCCCTCGCGTACTTCGAGGAGGATCCCGTCCATCGCAAGTACCACCACAGCAAGCTGACGTTCCGCCGCATGTATGCGTACGCGGAGAACTTCGTGCTTCCGCTGTCCCACGACGAGGTCGTGCACGGCAAGAGCTCCCTCCTCGGGAAGATGCCCGGCGACGAGTGGCAGAAGTTCGCGAACCTGCGCCTCCTCTACGCGCACCAGTGGTCGCAGCCGGGGAAGAAGCTCCTCTTCATGGGCGGTGAGCTCGGGCAACTGCGCGAGTGGAACCATGAGTCGAGCGTCGACTGGCACCTGCTCGAGCGACCGCTCCACGCCGGACTCATGCACCTCGTCGGCGAGCTCAATCGACTCTACCGCGAGCGCCCCGCGCTCCACGCGCTCGAGCACGATCCGCGTGGCTTCGAGTGGATCGATGCGAACGACGGAGACCAGAGCGTGCTCTCGTTCGAGCGCCGCGGCCGTCACGGAGGGGGCGGCTGCCGTCACGGAGGGGGCGACGGTACCAGCAGTGGGAGCAGCGTCGTCGTCGTGCTCAACTGCACGCCGCTCGTGCGTCGCAACTATCGCATCGGCGTGGGCGCACCCGGCCACTGGGGCGAGATCCTCAACACGGACGCCGTCATGTTCGGCGGCAGTGGGCAGGGGAACCTCGGCGGCGTCGAGGCGTCACCGGTGCCGAGTCACGGTCGGCCGTTCTCGCTCTCCCTCACGCTTCCACCTCTCGGAGCTGTGTATCTGGCAGCTGAGTGAGCCGGACGGGGAGCCACTCCGAGTCGCTCCACTCGATCCACACGACGTCGCCCAGGTCATGATCGCCGAGGCGCTCGCGCGCCTCCGTGATCGGCCCGCTCGGCCGTCCTTCCTGCGCGGCGACACACGGCGCGCTCTCGGAGAGCACGTACGCGGCACCGGTGCGGAGGTCCATCGCGCAGACTTTCGGCATCACTCCCGAGCTTGCTTGCAGCGTGCCACGCGCAGCGCAGCCACGGAAGCACACGGCCGGACGACGATCGGTGCACGCCTCCGACCGCCGCCGGTCGAGCCTTTCGCGAGGAGGATCGGCCGATCAGGCGGGGGACCGTAGCGAGGGGCGCCGGCAGCGCGCGCAACGGACGTCGAACGCGTGGACCTCACCGAGGTGCACGAGTGTGTACAGGAGCGGTAGCGCCGTCGTGCCCGAGAGGAGCGCCGAGAGGTCGAGCCCACGTCGGTTGCTCGTGCGGTCTCCCATGCGGTCTCCCATGCGGTCTCCCATCATCGACTGCATGCAGGCGAATGCGATCCGCTCGTCGTCGGTCGGCCCGAGGCTCTCGATCGACGCGCTCGGATGGAGCACGAGCTCGGTCGAGACGGCCTCCACCTCCTCCCGCATCCGCGTGCGATCCCACGAACGCGCGATCGCGAGCAGGACCTCGGCGAGGTCGCGCTCCGCACGTTCCCCGCACCCGTCGAGCAGATCACGCCCCCAGAAGAACGCGATCTCCGTCTCCGCCGGGAGCGCTGCGACGGCGGCGAGCCGCTCGATGATGTCGCTCGGCGCGCCCCGCGAGTACACGCGCTGCAACGCGCCGCGGTCGAGCACCACGGCGTGGCGCGTGCCGCGCGGATCGGTGAGCACGAGGGTCGCCGAGATCGCCGCGTCGCGCGCGGTCGCGATGACGTGGGGCAAGGGAATGCGCCCCAGCGTCGAGCGGCCGTTCGCCGTGCTCGAAGGCGGGAGCTCCACCGCGTCCACGGGGAACGAGATGCGGATCTCGTCGTCGAGCAGATCGGCGATCGCGATCTCGACGTCGTCGAGAGGCAGCGAGGGCAGCGGCGCGAGCTGCGGCGGGGGGACGGCGGCGGGCTCCGACGCGCGCCCCTCGACCATCGACCCCCGCGCCTCGTCGCCTGCGAGCGCGACGAGGCGCGCGTGCAGCGACGGCTCGTCGCCCGCGAGCGGACGATCGTAGCGACGCATGCGAAGCGCCTCCCACGCGGTCACCACGGCGGCCGTCGCGTCGGGCTCGCGGGCGACGCACTCGGCGAGGTACCGCACGCAGCGCGACACGCGCGGGATGTCGTCGAGGATCGGCTGGACCATCGCCGCCATCGCGACGGTGGTCAGTGCGTCGCGAGAGCTTGCGACGTTGTCCGCAAACGAGATGGCATGGAGCGCGGTGCGCACCATCCGGCCGCTCGGATCCTCGTCGAGGAAGGAGAGATCCTTCGCGGCGAGCGCCCGTCGCACGCACGGATCGATCGCCAGCAGGCCTCGCGCGGCGCGGCGCAGCTCTCGAAACTGCACGGCCCCCCGCGCTCGCTGCACGTCGAGGTGCTCCCACGCCGAGCCGATCGCCCGCGCGACGTGCTCGGGCACGACGCTCGTCCGGATCGGCGCCGACGGCTCGACGATCGACCCGCGCACATGCGGTGCGAAGCGCGCGAGCTTCGCGAGCCAATCCACGCGCGGCATCTCCTCGGGCACCGGCCCGCCGGACTCCGGGGGCACG
>JBKJQC010000056.1:0-6443 GCA_046593995.1 Polyangiales bacterium | reverse complement strand
TCGCGCCGGACAAGGCGCAGGCCGTCCTCGAAGCGTTCCCCGACGCCCGCTACAGCGAGCTCGCGCGCTGCATCACGATCGCACGCACCGCGATCCCGACGATCTGCGCCGACGTCTTGCCCTCGCCAAAGATCACCTCGGGCACGCCCTGACGGAGCGCGCGGTGGTGATCGACCATCGCGTAACCGAGGTCCGAGAAGGGGAGATCGCGGAGCTCTTTCTCGGCCGCGTCGATGTCCACGCGACCCGCGCGGACGGCATCGAGCAGGGCGCGCAGCTTCGCCGAATCCATGGATGTGTGCGTTCGTAGCAGCGCGCGAAGCGGTCGTCGCGGGGAGCACTCACCTCCACCGACCGTCGGCTCGACTGTCAGCGTGCTCGTCACATGAAAGTGACGAAGCCCTGATTTCGTCACTGGGACGTGACAGTGGCGTTCGACGCTCGCTCCCGTGTGCAGAGGGCGCCTGCTCTAATTGCGCAGCCGCTTGCGCGATCTGCGCTTCCGGAGAATCCTGTCCGGCTGGATACTTGACCCTCGAACGGCCGGCTCGATGCCTAGCCCCGTTCTTGAAGAGAGCTCGCCCGTGACTCCCAGAAAGCTCCCCCGAACGGCCTTCATCGCTGCGGTCTCCGGCTGCATGGCGCTCGGAGGACTCGCGGCGTGCACCGGCGCCATCGGCCTGAACGACGGGACGAGCGCGACCGAAGGTGAAAGCACGGGCCCCGGCGGCACCGGCGCGGGACCTGGAGGAACGGGGACCGGACCGGGCGGGACGACGGCCCAAGCCTTCGCGCCCGCGACCGCGCGACTCCGCAAGCTCACGCGCCTGCAGTACCGGAACGCGCTCCGCGATCTGCTCGCCGGCCCCGTGACGCTCTCGGACGACTCGCTCGAGCCGGACAGCGAGAAGAACGGCTTCAACTCGATCGGCGCCTCCGACGCGACGATCTCGCCGCGCGGGGTCGAGCAGTACGAGACCGCGGCGCTCGCTGCGACGAAGCAGGCGATCCGTGACGACGCCACGCGCCGCACGAAGATCATCGGCTGCGCGCCCGCGTCGGCGACCGCCTTCACGGACGACGCCTGCACGACGGCCTTCCTCACCAAGTTCATCCGCCGCGCGTATCGCCGCGACGCGAGCGCCGAGGAGCTCGGGCGCTGGAAGGCGATCGCCGTCGATGCGCAGACCAAGCTGACGAGCTTCCACGAGGGCATCGAGATGGCGGTCGCGGGGATCCTCACCTCCCCGAACTTCCTCTTTCGCGTCGAGATCGGCGAGCCCGATCCGGAGCACCCGGGGCGCCTCCGCTTCACGTCGGAGGAGATGGCGACGCGCCTCTCCTTCTTCATCAAGAACACGACTCCGGACGACGTGCTGCTCGACGTCGCGAAGACGGGCGCGCTGACGAAGGTCGAGGGCGTCGTGGAGCAGGCCAATCGCCTGCTCGCCACCGAGGGCGCGAAGGCCGCGCTCGACGACTTCTTCGTCGAGCTGCTCCACCTGAACCCGCTCGACACCTTCGTGCGCGATCCGGCGAAATTCCCGTCGATGTCGCCCACGCTCGGCGCGTCGATGAAGACCGAGACGCTCAAGATGTTCGAGGACATCGCGTTCGGTCGCGACGCGGACTTCCACGAGATCTTCGACACGACCACCACGTGGGTGAACGCCGATCTCGCCAAGGTCTACGGGCTGCCGGCGCCGACCGGAGCGGGCTTCGTGCAGATCACGCTCCCCGCGGACGGGACCCGTGCAGGCATCCTCGGTCAGGCCGGCTTCCTCGCGGTCAACTCGCACGTGCTCCGCAGCTCGCCGACGTATCGCGGCAAGGCGATCCGCGAGCGCTTCCTCTGCGAGTCGATGCCACCGCCGCCGGACAACGTCGCCCCGCTCCCCGAGCCCGATGGGTCCGCGGATCGCGCAACGGCGCGGCAACGACTCGAGATGCACCGCAAGGTCGAGCCCTGCGCCTCGTGTCACAAGCTGATGGATCCGGTCGGTCTCACGCTCGAGAACTACGACGCGATCGGCGCGTTCCGCACGACCGAGAACAGCGTCACGATCGACGTCAGCGGCGATCTCGACGGCACCAAGTTCAACGGGCCGCGCGAGCTCGGAAAGCTCCTCCGCGCCGACAAGCGCACCGGCCCGTGCTTCGCGCGCAACCTCTTCCGCCACGCCGCCGGGCACGTCGAGACCGAAGGCGAGGAGCCCTCGATGGCGACCATCACCGATCAGTTCTCCGGGAGCGGCTACAAGGTCAGAGCGCTCGCAATCTCCATCGTCACCTCCGACGCCTTCCGCTTCGCCGCCGCGCAGGAGACTCCATGAGCCCGCGACTCCTGAATCGTCGCCAGATCCTCCGCGGCATCTTCGGAGGCGCCGCCGTCGCCGTCGCCATGCCGACGTTCGACGCGATGCTGAACACGAACGGCACCGCCTACGCCGACGGACACCCGCTGCCGAAGCGCTTCGGCGTCTTCTTCTTCGGGAACGGCGTCCGCCTCGCGAAGTGGAACCCGACCGCCACCGGCGCGAACTTCCCGCTCTCGCCGGCGCTCGAGCCGCTCGCGAACGTGAAGGACTACGTGAGCGTGGTGTCGGGCTGCCAAATCAAGATCCCGAACGACCGCGGCCATCACGCGGGCTGCGTCGGCATGCTCTCCGGGGCGCCGATGATCTCGCAGGATCCGGGCGGCGCTCCCTACGCGTCGACCTTCAGCAAGAAGTCGATCGACCAGATCGTCGCAGCGGAGATCGGCAAGACCTCGCGCTTCAAGTCGCTCGAGGTGGCCATCTCTCGCAGCATCGTCACCGGCGAGGGGACGTCGCTGCGTTACATGAGCCACAACGGACCGGACGACGCGAACCCCGCGGAGCTCGATGCGAAGAAGCTCTTCGAGCGTGTGTTCGGCGTCGGGTTCGAGGATCCCGAGATCCGTCGGCGGGAGGAGATCCGCGTCGGTCTCCGCCGCAGCGTCCTCGACGCCGTCACGGCCGAGGCGAAGGCGCTCCAGACCAAGGTGGGCGCGATCGATCGCGCGCGCCTCGATCAGCACCTCACCGGCATCCGCGCACTCGAGGTGCGGCTCGCGAACTTCAACGACTCGGTAGGCTCGTGCACCAAGCCGGCCGCGCCGGGCTCGTTCCCGGCGGTCGACGGCAAGGAGCCGCTCGCGGAGCGGATGCAGGCCTTCTCCGATCTGCTCACGCTCGTGATGGCCTGCGATCAGTCGCGCGTCTTCACCATCCAGTTCAGCGGCAGCGTGAACTCCACGGTCTTCTGGCAGTCTGGCGCGTCACAGGGGCACCACGACCTGTCGCACGACGAGGCGGGTGACCAGCCGCTCGTGCACGCAGCGACCGTGTTCACGATGAAGCAGTTCGGCTACCTGCTCGAGAAGCTGAAGAACACGCCCGAAGGAACGGGCAATCTCCTCGACCAGTGCGCGATCATGGCGACGAGCGACACGTCGCACGGCCGCGAGCACTCGATCGACGATTACCCCATCGTCGTCGCGGGCAAGGCCGGCGGCGCGCTCAGGGGCAACGTCCACTACCGCTCCACCACCAAGCAGAACACGAGCCACGTGCTCTACTCGATGGTGCGCGCGGTCGGCGTCCCCGCGACCGAGGTCGGCGCCGGTGGCGGTCGGGTCACGACGGGGCTTCCCGCGATCGAAGCGGCCTGAGACCATCACGTCATGCGGCGCCCTTCGTGTACACGGACCATCGCGTGGACGATGGCGCTCTTGGTATCGAGCGCCTCCCTGTCGTGGGCGGGACCCTCGGCGGCGGAGGACAAGGCGGAGAACAAAGCGGAGGACAAGGCCGAACCAAAGGCCGCGACGCGGAGCACCAACCCGCTCGTGTACGTCGGGTTCGGCGTGGCCGGAGCAGGGTTGATCACCGGCGCGCTCTTCGGCGCGGACTCGCTGCAGGCGACGAGCACCGCCAAGGAGACCTGCGTCGACGGACGATGTCCTCCGAGCTCGTTCGAGTTCGTGGATCAGGCGAACCGCTCGGCGTGGATCTCCAACATCAGCTTCGGCGTCGCCGTGGTCGGCCTCGGCGTCGGCATCTACGGTCTGATGAATCCGTCGATCGCGACGCCCGTCGAGCCGCCTCCCGCGAAGAAGAAGAAGGGGTCGGACACGCCCAACTACCACCCCGCGCCGCCGGGGATCTCGCTCAACGTGGGGCCGGGCAGCGTCCTGTTGCGCGGCGAGTTCTGATCACGGCGTGTCGCGCTCGCAGCCGATTGGGTACGCGTCGGCGCACAGCCGGTCCGCGAACTTCTCGTCGGCGCGGAGGCGAACGCACGGGCCCGTACCATCGGGCTCGGGCGCGGCGTCCACGGGCATCGCCCAGGGCTCGGGCGTCGGCATGCCGGTCTCGCCGTTCACCCACTTGTACTGATCCTTCATGCCCTGCGAGCCGTCGGGTGCGCGGAGCCCGATCCAGAAGTCGGCGCCGCTCAGCGCCTTGACGAAGTCGTACTCGGCCGTGCTGGTGAGGGTCACGAGGTGCGCTCCCGTTCCGCACGCGGTCTCGCTCCACGCAGCGGCAGTGCTCACGATCCAGTAGCAGTGGTTGTTCGACACCTGCCCGCCGAGGCTGTCGCACGTAGGCGGCGCCGCGGTGTCGGTCGCCGGCTTGGTGTCGGTCGCCGGCTTCGTATCGGTGGCCGGCTTCGTATCGGTCGCCGCGGTCTTCGTGTCCGTCGCCGGAGCCGTGCCCGTGTCGGCGGCGGGGACGCTCGTGTCGTCCCCCGCGCTCGTGTCATTGGGGGCGACGGAGGTGTCAGAAGCGGGCGCGTCGGAGCGGCCGGCGTCGGGATCGAAGGTGGGATCCTTCTCGAGGTCCGAGAGGCCGCTCACGTTCTGGCAGCCGGCGGCCGCCGCAGAGGACGTGGCGACGGCGACGACGACCGGGATCCAAGCTCGCATACGCACGTGGGGAGGGTGCACCAAGAGCGCTCCTCTCGCAATCTCCGTTCCAGGGGCCGGCGCTCCCGGGTTGGTGACGCCGAAGCCGTCTCGCTGGTCGGGCGCCGTGCTACGGATCGTCCCGTGCCGCTCCCGCTCGCACCGGTCGTCGCCGCGCTCCTCGGCGTCGCGTTCGCGCTCGTCGGCCGCGACGAGGTGCGCCGTTCGAGCGGGGCCGCGAGCGCGACACGTGGGTTCCTCGTCGTGGCGCTCGTCGCCCTCGGACTGCTCGCGCCGGCGCTCGGGTACTTCCTCTGGTTCTACCCCGACTGGGCGTTCTGCTATCTCGTGCCGGGCAGCCGCGTCCCGTCGGCCCTCTCGCTCGTCGCCGTGCTGCTCGTCGCGTCGCTCGGACCGCTTTCGTTCACGTGGGCCGCGAGCGCGCTCCGTCGCCACGGGGTCCGCGAGCTCGTGCGCGGGGTGTCGGCGTTGATCGTGCTCCTCGTCATCACGATCGCGTTCCTCGGTCCGCGGCTCGTCGTGGCCGGCACGCACACCGCGTTCAAGGAGGGGTACGATCTCTCGCCCGTCGGCGGCACCTCGCTCGGGCTCTCGATCCTGTGGATCGACGGATGCCTGCTCGCCGGGATCGCGTGGGCGGCTTCGCGCGTGCGCGCCCTCGGCCGCAATTAGACACGAGACCATTGAACACGGAGGCACGGAGACACGGAGGATTCGAGAGGTCTGCCGACCTCGACTGCCGCGCCGTCGATGCTCTCGCATCGTGAGGGCGTCGACGGATGAGGAAGCAACAGCGACGCGGAAGGATGCGCGCGGCAGCGCTCTCGGAGCTCCGTGCCTCCGTGCCTCCGTGTTCAATCTGGGAGTGTGCCGTGCTAGTCCCTCGGCACCTTGGCCGAGCCCACTTCCCGAGTCGAAGCGCTGAAGCGCACCTCGCTCCACGAGCAGCACAAGTCGGCCGGCGGCCGCTTGGTGCCCTTCGCCGGCTTCGAGATGCCCGTTCAGTACACCGGCGTCAAAGACGAGCACGAGACGGTGCGCAACGCCGTCGGCCTCTTCGACGTCTCGCACATGGGCGAGCTCGAGATGCGCGGCGAGTACGCCGGCCAAGTCGTGAACTACCTCGTCACGAACGACGTCTCGAAGCTCGAGGACGGCCGCGCGATCTACACGTGCTGCTGCAACAAGGGCGGCACGATCCTCGACGATCTCATCGTCTACCGCGCCGATCACGAGCGGTACCTGATCGTGTGCAACGCGAGCAACCACGAGAAGATCGCGAAGGTCTTCGCAGAGGCCGCGAAGGACCACTGCGCGTTCGTCGATCGCACCGACGAGACGGCGCTCATCGCGGTGCAGGGTCCAAAGGCGATGGCGGTCATCGCGAAGGCGGGGGACGCGAGCCGGATCCTCGCGCTCCCCCCGTTCGGCTTCACCGATGCACGTCTGTGCAACGTCGACGTCACCGTCGCGCGCACCGGCTACACCGGCG
>JBKJQC010001297.1:0-4587 GCA_046593995.1 Polyangiales bacterium | reverse complement strand
TCCGCCACCATTGCAGGTGCCGACGTTGGTCGTCACGCTGGCGGTGCACGACGTGGTGCCGCAGGCGATCGACGAGCCGGGATACTTGCACGCGATCGCGTCGACGCCGTTGCACGTCGAAGCACAGGCGCCGGTACCAGCGCACGAGACGCGCGCGGGCAACACCGGATTGACGTGCACCGCGCCGACGACGGTGACGCAGGTGCCGAGCGCGCCCGAGACGTCGCATGCTTGGCACTGACCGCCGCACGCGGTGTTGCAACAGACTCCATCGACGCAATTGCCGGTCCCGCAGGCGCGGCACGATCCCGAGACCTTGCAGTCGGTCGCGAGGTTGCACGACAGGCCTTGCGTCTTCTGTGCGACACAGGCGCCGCTCGCATTGCAATAATAGCCGGTGCCGCATTGAGCGTCGGCGGTGCACGAGGTGGCGCAGCTCGCGCTCGTGCCGTTGCACGAATAGGCGCCACACGCCGGGCCGCCGACGTACGAAGCGGGCGCGACCGCGCAGGTGCCGTTGGCCGCGCCGGTCCATCCGAGGGCGGCGCCGTTGCACGCGTCGCACGACGCACCGCACGCCGTATCGCAGCAATACCCGTCGATGCAATTGCCGGTTGCACATACGCGGCATCCGGACGATTTGCAGCCGACGCCCGCCGTCTGGTCGCAGGTCGCGCCCGCGATCTTCTGCACCAAGCACGTACCGCTCGGACCGCAGTAATAGCCCGAGGCGCAGTCGGCGTCGTTGCCGCAGGTGGTCGGGCAGATCGGCGACGAGCCGTTGCACGCATAGCCACCACACGACGGGCTCGCACCGACCGTGCCCTGCGCGACGACGGTGCAGGTTCCGGCGGTCGCGTTGCAGACGTCGCAGCCGTTCGCACACGACGTGTTGCAGCACACAGAATCGACGCAACTGCCGCTAGCGCATTGGGTGCCGGCAGTGCAGGACTGTCCGTTCTTCGCAAGACACGAGCCCGCGGACGAGCAGGTGCTCGTGCCCGTGCAGGTGTCGGAGTCGTCGGCGCTCACCACCGAGCTGCAGGTGCCCGGCGTCTTCGAGCACGACTGGCATGCGCCGGTGCACCCGCCATTGCAGCAATAACCGTCTTTGCACGTGAGGGTGCCGCTGCACTCGCGGCAGCCGGAAACCTTGCAGTCACCGGAGGTGTCGCACGTCGCACCTTGCGAGCGGCGGAGCTGGCAGATGCCCCCGGCGTCGCAGAAATAGCTCGACGCGCAGTCACCATCGGCGGCGCACGTGGTCGGACAGTTTCCCAAAGCGCCGTCGCACAGATAGGCGCCGCACGAAGGCGTGCCTCCGGTCGCGCCCTTCGCGAGAACGGTGCACGTCCCGGCCGTCGCGTTGCAGACGTCGCAACCACCCGAACACGCCGCACTACAGCAGTAGCCGTTGGCGCAGCTCCCGCTCGCACACTCGCCGGAGGACGTGCAGCTCTGTCCCTGCCTCGCCTTGCACGCACCGATCGCGTCACAGGTCTTGGTCGCAGAGGGACACGTATCGGAGTCGTCCGAGTTCGCGACGGTGACGCATACTCCCGGGCTCGTCGATGTGTTGCAGGCCTCGCATGTTCCGCACGAGACCTGCTCGCAGCACACACCGTCGACGCAGAAGCCGGTCGCGCATTGCGAACCGATCGAGCATGCGCCGCCGCGCGTGTAGTACTCCCACGTGTCGCGCTCGGCCACGCTCCAAGTCTGTGACTCGCCGCCGAACATGACGATGCGGCGCCGGGTCGCGTCGTAATCGAGCGTCGCGCCGTGCCGCGCGAGGGGGCCCGTCGTCGCCGTGGAAGCCCACGACGTGCCGCCCCATTCCCACGTATCGCCGAGAAGGCCGGACGTGCCCGAGCCACCGAACAAGATGACCTTCTTGCGGGTGCTGTCGTACGCGAGTCGCGCGCCGAATCGCGGCGCCGGACCGGTCGTTGCAACCCTGCTCCACGAGGTGCCATTGTATTCCCAGGTGTCGCCGAGCGGACCGGTGTCGTCGTGCCCACCGAACAGCACCATCCGCGCGCGGTCTGGATCGTACGCCATTCCCGCGCTCCCGCGCACACTCGGCGCAGAAGAGCACGGGCTCGGAACGCAGCCGTTCGCCCAAAGGGATCCGCTGAACTCCTTCGTGTCGCCCAGCCAACCGCCGCCGGTACCGCTCCCGCTCGTCGCGCCGCCGAACAGCACGACGCGATTCCGCGCCGAGTCGAACGCAGCGACGGCCTCGTAGCGGCTCGACGGGCGGCTCGAGTAGCAGGGATCGATGGTGCACACCTTCGTCCAGGCGGTGCCGTCGAACTCCCACGCGTCGTCGACGAGGAACCCGTTGTAGCCGCCCGACATCACCATCTTCCGTCGCGTCGAGTCGTACGCGGCGGCCGCGTTACGGCGCCCGCTCGGGCGCGTCGCGTTGCACGGTGCGGTGTTGCACACCTCCGTCCAGCCGTACCCCGTCCATTCGTAGGTCTCGCCGAGGAACGTCGCCGTGCTCACGCCGCCGCCGAACATGACGACACGGTTGCGGAACGAATCGAACACGCTTGCCGGCTTCGCGCGCGCGGAGATGTCGCCCGTCCCTCGGGTCCACGCTCCGCTCTTGAACTCCCAGGTGTCGTCGAGCCCGGAGCCATAGCTACCGCCGAAGATCACCGCAGCCTGTCGGGTCGAATCGTAGGCGGCCGCCGCGGAGTCGCGCGGGGAGAGCGCCGTCCCGCCCACGCTCGTCCAAGTGTTCGTCGAGCTCGTGAGCTCCCACGTGCTGGCGATGGTGGCGCCGCCGGCCGAAATGCCTCCGTGAAGGAGCGCTCTGCCGTTGGCCGTCTGGAAGACCATCGACGCGTTGTACCGTGCGGCCGGTGGCCCACCGCTCGTCGTCACGGAGCTCCAGCTCGTTCCGTCGAAGCTCCAGAGATCGTTGCGCTCGGTGCCGAGGGCGCCGGTGTATCCGCCGAACAGGAGAGTCCGACTCCCGGTCGAGTCGTACACGACGTTGTGCAGCTCGCGCGCCGACGGACCGCTCCCCGGGACATTCGTCCACGCAGTGCCGTTCCACGTCCAGGTGTCAGCGAGCGGCGTGTAGGTGCTGCCGTCCCAGCCACGCCCGCCGAAGAGGACGATTTTCGACCGCGCGACGTCGAACGCCATCGCTGCGTCGAGACGCCGCGCTGGCATCGTCGACGAGCAGGGCGCCGTCGTGCAGCGTTGATACCAAGCCGTGCCGTCCCACTCCCAGGTATCGCCGAGCCAGTAGTTCGCGCCACCCGCGCCGTTGCCGCCGAACATCACGGTCACGTTGCGCACGGAGTCGAAGGCCATGGTCGTCTTCTGTCGACCCATGGGTCCGGCGGTCGCTCTCAAGCTCCAGACGGTCCCGTCCCACTCCCACGTCTCGGAGACGTAGTTGCCGTAGGTGTTGCCGCCGAACATGACCACGCGACCACGGTTCGAATCGTAAGCGGCCGCCGCGGAGAAGCGCGCCTTGGGCAGGTTCACCCGCTGTTCCCAGATGACCGTCTCGACGGCCGGATCGATCACGATCGGATATTCGAGCCCCGTCGGATCGAGCTTCACCGTCAGCTTCAGTCCATCCCACGCAAGCGACGCGTCGCGCGCGGTTCCCTTCGCGTCGATCGCGACCGGACGGGGAATGCGCAAGAGCGCCTCGTTGCGCGCATCGACGAATTCGAGACCGCCACGCACGTCGGCGTGCGCGCTCGCGAGGTTCTTGGGGAGGAGCACCTTCAGCTCGAACGTGCTCGGCGCCTCGGCGTCGCGCAGCGTGTACGCCCACTCGAGGCGCTCGGGCGACGCGACGAAGGTGACGTCGGTCGACGGATACAGATCGCGATAGACGCCGCGCCCTTCGTCGATCGAGAGCGTCGAAGGCTTCGCGCGGAGGTGCTGGAGCGACAACCGATACAACTCGCTCACGCCGACACCGGCCTCGAATGGCTGATCGCCGCCTGCCGGCAGACGGGCGCCGACGTGGTGCGCACGTTCGGTCCACGCCCCGCGCCAGCCCGCAGAGACAATGCCGTCTTTCGACGGAGCGAAGCCGTCGTCGTTGGGCGAAAACCGCGCGGCGAGGACCGCGTTCGCCGCGAGGACTTGCTGAGCACCGTTGGCCACCGCGCGTGCGCCTTCGTCGTGCGCCCGGGAGACGGCGGCAGCCGATGCGTCCGGTGAATTGGCGTCGTCACGACCTGACGAGCAACCGATCACGATGGCAAGCCCCATCGCGAGCGCTGCGACTCGGTAGGCGATGGCCGACGGCGTTCGCCTTTTCATCCACTCTGACATGTTGCGACGATCGCCGGGATCGCTTGCCGGCGTCAACGCAACCGGTTCGTGGAAGGTCGGCCATCCGTCCCGCGTTGTTTCGCTGGAAACGCGATCCGACGAATGCCGCGCCTCGCCCAAGAGTCGATGGACCCGTGCGCCGAGCAGTTGCCCTCGTGGTTCACCACATCAGAGGCGTCGCGCGCCCGTGCGATGTGATCAGGTAGGCCGCGATCGTCGTGTGGTCGTCCTTCTCGAAGTCGGTCCAATCCAGCGCGATGACGATCTCCT
>JBKJQC010001267.1:0-3742 GCA_046593995.1 Polyangiales bacterium | reverse complement strand
GAACGACGCGCCGGCGTCGAGCCTCTCTCCAGAAGGAAAGGGGCCACGTCCGACGCCCCTCGACCCCGAGCATGCGCAGCGCTCCGGCGTGGAAGAGATCCAGATCGCGGTCCGGTTCGCGCTCGACCTCCTCAAGCGAAGCCTCGGCGCGCACACCGCGATCCTCCTGTTCGAGACCGGCGCGTCCGATCGCCGCCGCGCCGTGCTCAAGCTCGCCGAGGTCGTGACCGATGCGTCCGCGATCGCGGAAGGGCCGTTCGGCACCGGCGACGGCGTCCTCGGCGCGGTCACCCGCCGTCGTGCAGCGGTCAACCTCCACGGTCTCCGCGCGGGCTACCGCATCCCGTACTACCCGACCGCGATCGCCGAGGGGTCGGTCACGTCGATCGTGGCGGCGCCCATCCTGGAAGATGGCGTCGTGCGCGGCGTCCTCTGCGTCGACCGCATGGGGAGCCCGACTCCGGTCGGAGCGCCGCCTGGCAGCAAGGAGGCGCGGCCGTTCACCGCCCACGAAGAAGAGCTCGTCGTCTCCGCCGCGCGATTCGTGCTGCGCGCGATCGAGAACGAGCGCGTCTTCGGTCGTCTCGAGCGCTCGAAGACCGAGCAGGACCAGCTCTACGCCGCGTCCCAACGGCTGTCCGGTGCGCTGACCGAGGCCGAGGTGATCAAGGCCGGCGTCGAGAGCGCGCGCGCGATCGCGTCCTTCGATCTCGCCGCCATCACCGTCGTGCACGAGGTCGAGGGCGCCGGGCGCGCCGAGCGTTGGCACGAGGTGCGCGCCGTCGCGGGCGCTGCGGACTTCGAGTCGCTCGTCGGCCTCCGCTTCGGCGACAACGGCGGGCTCGTCACGCAGGCGGTGAAGAGCCGCTGCTCGCTCCCCCACCGCGGCGACCACGATCCGTCGACGCAGGTCGTCTTCACGCGCCGGCACCCGCTCCGAGTCGAGCTCCCGCCGGCCCACGAAGGTGGCGACGACCCGCTCTCGCTCCTCGACGACGACGCGCCCCGCACGGCCGACGTCCGCTCGATCCTCGTCGTGCCGCTCACCCTCCACGAGCGGGCGCTCGGCACGCTCGTCCTCGGCGCCCGTCGCCGTGGTGCGTTCAAGGATCTCTCGGACGATCCGCGCCACGGATCCACCAGTGAAGGCCAAGGCTCCGCGCGTCGCACGCTCGAGGTGCTCGCCTCGCACATCGCGACGTCGCTCGCCAACGCCCGCATGCTCGCGAAGCTCGAGGAGCTCGCGACCACCGACGGCATGACGGGGCTCCTCAACAAACGAGTCCTCCTCGAGCTCGGCGCGCAGAAGGTCCGCGCCGCCGCGCGCTACGGCAAGCCGCTCGCGGTGATCCAGACCGACATCGACCTCTTCAAGAAGGTCAACGACACCTACGGCCACGACGTCGGCGATCAGGTCATCAAGGGACTCGCGGGGATCCTGCGTCGCCTGAAGCGCGCGACCGACTACGTCGCGCGGTTCGGCGGCGAGGAGTACGTCATCATCTGCGAGGAGACGGACGCCGCGGGCGCGATGCACCTCGCCGAGCGCGTGCGCGAAGAGCTGTCACGCACGACCTTCCACTCCTCGACCGGTCCGTTCCAGGTCACCTGCAGCCTCGGCGTCGCGACGCAGCCGCACGACGGCGGGACGTGGGACGAGCTCTACAAGGCGACCGACGACGCGCTGTACGTGTCGAAGCGCGGCGGCCGCAACCAGACGACCCTGGCGCCCGGCAGCGCCGCCCACATGGAATCGCTCCGCGTGCGCCGCGCGTGAAGAGGTCTAGGGTCTAAATGACCGAGCGCGATTCTCGCACGCTCGGATGGAACACGGAGGCGCGGAGGCACGGAGCTCCGTGAAGTGCTGCCGCGCGCACCCAACCACGTCTCGCCGACGATCGCATCGAGGAACGGACTCTGGAGTCGGCCTCGAAGCGTCGCGATCGGCAGACTTCTCGAGCCTCCGTGCCTCCGTGCCTCCGTGTTCAATCGATCAGGTACGCCGAGTTCGAGAATCGAGATCGCTGATTTAGACCTCTCGTCACTCGAAGCGGCACTTGTCTGCGGACTCGATCGTCTTCGCGTCGAGCATGCAGTCGTAGACCGCGCGCTTCCATCCCTTGCCGCAGCGGGCGCGAGCGCTCTCGCGAGCCTCGGCGTGGATCGCGTCCTCGTTCTCTTTCGTGTTGAACGGGGCCGTCGCGAGGCGGCCGAGCGGCGGGCGCTTCTCCTTCTCGACCTGGAGGTCGGCGAGGTGCTTCGCCACCGCGTCGCACTCGGGCAACGTCGCGACCGACGACTTGCATGCCACGAGCGCGATCGAGGTCACCAGCAACGAGACGGCGAGCGTCGGATGGGTCGCGCGGGGCACGCGCCGACACGTAGATCGGCGTTCGGTGCGACGCGACAGGGATGCCTCTGGCAACGGTGTCATGGCCGAGAAAACAAGCCGAAACGTGGGCGTTCGACGCGCTGCGGCAAGTGGCCCGGTTCCTGCTCCTCCGGGAGCCCACTTAGGCCGTGGGCCACGACTCTCGTGGCGCTCATCTCGGAGGACTCCCCATGAAACTGAAATTGACCTTGATGGCCGCGCTCGCTGCGATGGCGCTCGCTGGATGCAGCAGTGACGAAGAGCCGGCGACGACGCCGGCCGACACCGGGACCGTCAGCGAGGCCGGCAGCGACACCGGCACCCCGGGCGAGACGGGTGGCGACAGCGGCACGCCGAGCGACGGCACGGTGGCCGACACGGGCACCCCGCCCGCTGACACCGGCGCGGCCTCGGAGACGGGCGGCGACACCGGCTCCGCCGCCGACACCAAGACCGACGCGCCCGGCGACACCGCCGCGAACGATGCGCTGCCCGTCGACGCGGCCATCGATTCGGCGCTCCTCGACGCAGCCGATTCGGGCTGATTCGTCCTCTCGCGCGCGCCAATGGCCGAGCGGCCATGTGAGCCGCCACGAGGAACAGGTCTCCTCGTGGCGGTTTCCGTTCGTGGCGCCGCGAAGACTTGCGCGCCCCGCCGCCCTGCGGTCACTCTTGGGCTCACGTTCATAGTTCTCGGAAAGGTGGATTCATGGATTCGAAGCTCTCTTCCTTCGGCCTCGTCACGGCGCTCGCGGTCTCGCTCCTCTGCGCCCAGGGGTGCAGCAGCGACGAGGGCTCGCCCTCCACAGCCGCGGATACCGGGACGGCCGCGGCCGACACCGGGACCGCGACTGCCGACACGGGCGGCACGACCGCGGACACCGGCGGCACCGCGACCGAGACCGGCGTCAGCGACACCGGCAGCGGCGGCACCGACGCCGGCCCCGTCGCCACGTGTAAGGACTACTGCAAGACCGTGATGGACAGCTGCAAGCTCACCAACGAGCAGTACCTCGACCTCGGCACCTGCGAGAAGATGTGCGCGAAGATGACGGCGGGGAGCGCCGCGGACACTGCGGCCGACACCATCGGCTGTCGCGCCCACTTCGCGAACCTCGCGAAGACGGCGCCCGACGCAAACTGCGCGGCCGCGGGCGCGTACGGCGGCGGCAAGTGCGCGCCGCGCTGCGATGCGTTCTGCAAGCTCGCGTTGGCGCAGTGCACCGGCGTCACCGGGGCCTCGTATACGAGCGAGGCGCAGTGCAAGACGACCTGCACGGGCATGACGTTCGACGCCACCAAGAGCGAGATCGCCCAGGAGAAGGGGAAGCTCAACTGCCCGCTCTACCACCTGCAGGCTGCCTACGGCGC
>JBKJQC010001013.1:0-4849 GCA_046593995.1 Polyangiales bacterium | reverse complement strand
CCCTTCGACGCCATGCAGACTCCGTTTCGCGGCCGTGAGCGCTATGGTTGCGCACGGCGGTGCGATGCGCTTCGCTCACGGGCGAGGGGGTCGGCATGGCGTCGAAGGGGGCACTCGGCAATTCCACGGCGACGTGCGGGCGCGCATGGCTCGCCTTCGGCCTACTGGCAACGCTCGCCTGTGTCCGCGGCACGTCGGAGCCCGCGAGTCGCGTCGCAGCGACGATACGCGCGCGTGAGGTCGTGCAGGCGGTGCTCGCGATCCCCGAATTGCGACCGCGCGAGAGCGGCTTCGTCTCGCTGCGTGCGATCGAGGCCGTCACGCCGAAGCGCGCGGACGAGTCGCTGCGGCTCTCGATCGCCGGTCTCTTCGTCGCAGAGCTGACGGCGCTCGACGTCGCGTCGGTCGCCGCGGTCGAGGTCGACGGAGCGACGGTCTTCGTCGACGCCGCGCCCGACCTCGACATCGTGACGTTGCGCACGGCGTACCGCTTCGAAGAAGTGCGGCGCCTCCGCTCTCCGGCCGCACCTCGGGTCGGCCGCTATCGACTCCGCCTCGCGTCGGGGACCACGGCGCGCGCGCGCGGCGACCGCGTCGAGATCCTCGAGAAGGGCGCCGTCGTCCTCGAGACCGCCGCTGCGTTCGCGGTCGACGCGCGCGGCGTGCGTCGCACCGTGCACCTCCGCTTGGAGGGAGACCTCCTCGAGACCTCCTTCGACGCCGCTGGCCTCTCGTATCCGGTCCTCGTCGATCCCGCGTGGCTCGCCGCTGCGAGCATGCCGTTCGGAGCGCGTGCTCCGATGATCGCGCTCGTGCTGAAGGACGGTCGCGGGCTCCTCGCCGACGACAAGTCGGCGACCCTCTACGACCCCGTCCAGAAGACGTTCGCGGATGTGAGCCCGCCGCTCGGGCCGGTGAGCTTCGACGCTGCGGCGGTCCTCCCTTCGGGCAAGGTCATCTTCCCGGGCGGACGCGTCGTCGGCGACGGCGCATCGACTGCGCAGCTCTTCGATCCGACGACGAAGACGTGGACGGCGGGGCCGTCGATGGCGAACCGGCATCGCGAGCACACCGCGACGGCGCTCACCGACGGGCGCGTCGTCGTGATCGGCAGCCACTCGCCGTTCACCGGTGGCACGTCGTCCGTCGAGATCTTCGACGAGTCGACGGGCGCGTGGACCAACGGTCCGAACCTCACCCGAAGGCGCGGGGGACACACCGCGATCCGGCTCGGCAGCGGGAAGGTCCTGATCTTCGGTGGTCAGGACGACGCCACCGACGATCTCTCCTTTGCGGAGGTGATCGACGCGACCGCCTCGACCGCGACGAGGACCGCCGACGCGCCGAGCTGGGTGCCGGTTCCCGCCACCCCCGGCACGCTCTTGCCGAGCGGCAAGGTCCTCTTCACGCACAAGTCGTTCGCAGAGATCTACGATCCGACGCTCGACACGTGGGCCACTGCGTCGGTCGCGCCGAAGCTGCTCCAGGGCTTCACGCTGACCACTCTCGCCTCGGGCAAGGTGCTGCTCGCCGGTGGCTTCGTGAACGATCTCTCCGGCAACACCTACGAGTCGGGCGCGTACCTGTTCGACGAGACCGCGGGATCCTGGACGGCGACCTCCTCGATGGCGTCGCCGCGCTCGGAGCACGGTGCGCTCTTGCTTCCGTCGGTCGGCACCGTGCTCGTCGCCGGCGGCTCCGTCGGCGCGGGCGGCGTCTCCTCGGCGGAGCTCTACCGACCGGGAGATCTCGCGACCGCCGCGAGCTGCACCAACGATGGCGAGTGCGCTTCGGGCTTCTGCGTCGACGGCGTGTGCTGCGCGACCGCCTGCAACGGGCTGTGCGAAGCCTGCAGCGCCGCCACCAAGACGACCGGCGCGAGCGGCACCTGCGGACCTGCGAAGGCCGCGACCGATCCGCACGAGACGTGCAAGGACGACGGCGCGCCGAGCTGCAACAAGAACGGGCTCTGCAACGGGAGTGGCGCGTGCGCGACCTACGGCGCGGCGACGTGCGCGGCGCGCGCGTGCACCAAGGACGCCGACTGCACGAGCGGCTTCTGCACCGACGGGATCTGCTGTGACAAGCGCTGCAGCGGCGCGTGCGAGTCCTGCCGCGCGTCGGTGAAAGGTGCTGGCGCAGACGGGACGTGCGGACCCGTCCCCGCCGGGGTCGACCCGCGCTCCCTCTGTGTCGTCGACCCGGGCTTCCCCGCGAACTGCAAGTCCGACGGCAAGTGCGACGGCGCTGGCGCTTGCCGCACCGTCGCGCCGATCAACACCTCCTGCGGGAGCTCGTCGTGCGCGGCGGGCATGTCGAAGGCACCGATCTGCGACGGTACGGGCGTGTGCGGCGACAACGCGCAGACGTGCGGTGCGTTCGCGTGCGACGCGGCGGGCCTGGTCTGCGCGACGACCTGCACGATGGATGGGCAGTGCAGCGCGAATGCGTACTGCGCGGGCTCGGCCTGCGCGGGAAAGAAGCCGAACGGCGAGCCCGCCACCGATGGGCGCGAGTGCGAGAGCGGGATCGTCGCCGACGGCGTGTGCTGCAACGCGGCTTGCTCCGGCATCTGCGAGGCGTGCGACGTCGCCGCGACGAAGGGGACCTGCACCGCGGTGAAGGGCGCGGCCAAGCACGGCACCTGTCCGCCAGGAACGTCCGACATGTGCTCCCCCTCGAGCTGCGACGGCGCCGCACGTACGACGTGCGCCGCGTTCCCCGGCCCGGAGGTCACGTGTCGTCCTCGCTCGTGCACCGACGCCGTAGAGCTCTTGCCGAGCAAGTGCGCCGGGACCGGCACCTGCCCGCCTCAGGAGCAGAAGGTCTGCGATCCCTACGCGTGCGAGGGGACGCAGTGCCGTACGAGCTGCCGCAGTGATTTCGACTGCAAAGCCGGCGTGACCTGCGACGTCGTCTCGCACAACTGTACGGGCGGCCCGGCGTGCGACGGCGATCACACGGTGGTCTCACCCTCCGGCCCCGCGCTGGACTGCAGCCCGCTGAAGTGCGGCGGCGGGAAGTGCCTCGAGTCGTGCAAGTCGAGCACCGACTGCGTCGTCGGGTTCGTGTGCGATCCGGCCACGAAGTCGTGCGTGACCAGCGCGCAAGCGCCGATCGCGGACGACGGTGGCTGTGCGACTGCTGCGCCGGGATCTCGTCCCGAGCATTCCGAGACGTGCGTCGTTCTCGCCGCGCTCGTCGGCGCCATCGGTCTCCGCTCCCATCGCTCCCGCCGCACTCTTCGCGCTTTCCGCGCGAGCGACGCTTCCTGATACTCGGCGCCGTGACGTCCGACGGGCAGGGCACGGTTTCGCTCCTTTCCAGGGTGCTGGAACACGCGCCGATCGTCGTCTTCGCCGTCGACCGCGACGGGATCTTCACCGTCGCCGCGGGTCGAGCGCTCGACGGTACCGACGGCGCGCGGGGCGAGCACCTCGGTCGCTCGATCCACGAGCTCTATGCCGACGTGCCCCCGGTCTCGCAGTGCATCGCCCGCGCGCTCGCGGGGGAGTCGTTCACCGCCGAGATCGCCCTGCGCGAGACCGTGTGGGAGGTGAACTACGCACCGACGCGCGGCGAGGGCGGGGAGGTCGACGGCGTCGTCGGGATCGGGGTCGACATCACGCCGCGTCGGCGCGCCGAGGAGGACGCGCGTCGTCACCTCTGGTTCCTCGACGCCGTGATCGAGAACCTCCCCGACATGGTGTTCGTGAAGGACGCCGCGGAGCTGCGGTTCATCCGCTTCAATCGCGCGGGCGAGGAGCTCCTCGGCTATCGACGCGAAGAGCTGATCGGGAAGAACGACTACGACTTCTTCCCCAAGGCGCAGGCAGACTTCTTCACCGAGAAGGATCGCGCCGTCCTCGAGCTCGGCACGATGGTCGACATCCCCGACGAGCGCATCGCCACGAAGCACCGGGGCGAGCGCTCGCTGCACACGAAGAAGATTCCGATCTACTCCGAGGGGGGCGCGCCGCTCTTCCTGCTCGGCATCTCCGAGGACATCACGGAGCGACGCCGCGTCGACGACGAGCGGCAGCAGCTCCTCGAGCGCCTCCGCGACCTCGACCGCCTGAAAGCGCAGCTGATCGCGAACGTGAGCCACGAGCTGCGGACGCCACTGACGCTGATCCTCGCGCTGAGCGAGCGCATCCTCCACGGCGAGGGAGCGGGTCGTGCCGACGTGGAGTCGATCCAACGGCACGCGCGGTCGCTGCAGAAGCTCGTGACCGATCTGCTCGATCTCTCGAAGCTCGAAGCCGGCGGCATGACGCTCGAATACGCCGAGGTCGATCTCGCGCGCCTCGTGCGGCAGGTGGCGAGCAGCTTCGAGGTGCTCGCGTCCGAGCGGGGCATCGACCTGGCCGTCGACGTCGAGGAGGGCGCCGCGGCGCAGGTCGACGCAGACAAGGTGTCGCGCATCCTCGCGAACCTGCTCTCGAACGCGCTCAAACACGTGGGACGCGGCGGTCGCGTGCGCTGCACGCTGCGGACGCTCCCGAGTCGACGCGTCTCGCTGAAGGTCGAGGACGACGGCGCCGGGGTGCCCGAGGAGCTTCGTGCGCGCGTGTTCGACCGCTTCTTCCAGCGCGACGACGACGGCACGCGCGTCGCTGGGACGGGGCTCGGCCTCGCCATCGTCAAGGAGTTCGCCGAGCTGCACGGGGGAACCGCCTCCGTCGAAGCCGCGCCGGGCGGGGGCGCGTCGTTCGTCGTCGAGCTCCCGATCCGCGCGCCGTCGGGCGTCATGGCCGACGAATCGCTCGGCGTGCGCGAGAGCGTGGTCGCGAGCGAGGTCGCTGCCGTGCGCGAAGCGTTCGCGCGACGCGAGGGCTCGGAACGCCCG
>JBKJQC010000934.1:0-3134 GCA_046593995.1 Polyangiales bacterium | reverse complement strand
TCGGGGCGTCGCTGCGCGCGGGACTGCCCGTGCCCGGCGGCTACGCGCTCGACGTAGCCGAAGTCGAAGCGATTGTGCGCGGTGACGGCGACGCCGTAGCACGCGCGCGTGACACCTTCGCCACCCTCGGTGGACGGTGTGCCGTGCGCTCGTCGGCGATCGGCGAGGACAGTCAGAGCGCGAGCTTCGCCGGCCAGCATCTGACCTGCCTCGGTGTGGGCGACGCCGACGCGATGCTCGTGGCCGTGAAGGCGGTTTACGAGTCGGCGCGCGCTCCGTCGGCCCTCGCCTACCGCGCGCGCATGAAGATCGCGGGCGAGCCACGCATCGCCGTGGTGATGCAGCGGATGGTCGATCCGGTCTGCGCGGGCGTGCTCTTCACGCGCCACCCCGTCACCGGGAGCGACGAGCGCCTGATCGAGGCGTGCTGGGGTCTCGGCGAGGCGGTGGTCTCCGGGATCGTCGATCCCGATCGCGTGCGGCTCGCGCGCGACGGGACGGTCATCGAGCACGTAGTCGGCGAGAAGACCGTGGCGATCCGCATGACGAGCGCGGGAGGCACGGCGGAGGTCGAGGTCGACGAGGCGCTCCGCAACGCGCCGTGCCTCGACGCCGATCGCCTCGCGGAGCTCGCCAGGCTCGCCGTTCGCTGCGAGGAGACGTGGACCGGCGCCCACGACATCGAGTGGGCGTTCGCCGAGGAGCGAGTCTGGCTGCTCCAGCGGCGCGCGATCACGCGCTGATCACTCCTCGTGGACGGTGACCGCCGAGAGCGCCGAGGGGAGGATCCACGTCCACTGCGGCGAGACCACCCTCGGGTAGTACATGGTGAAGGAGAAGCACATCTCGTCTTCGGTCCTCTCGCCCATGCCCACCGTGCGATGGGTGGAGTTCTGCCACACGCAGCGGGTATCGATCTCGTCGCCGGGTCGCACGATGACGTCCGGCAGCGGCGCGAAGAACTGGCTCTGGAAGTCGAACGATGGCGCGCTCCCGAGGTCGAACGGACCACCGCCGGCGCCCGGGCGGAGCACCGTCGTGATCGAGGTGCCGAGCTGGTGCATGTGGGGGAACGCGCCGATCACGTGGATGGTGCCGAACGACGGCATCAGCGTGTAGGTCGCCGTGAGATCGAGCTTCGCGCGGGGCGGGATGGAGAACTGCATCGTGCCGAACGCGAGGACGTCCGCGTCGTTCGGGCGGAGCTCGGTCGTCGAGCAGAAGTCGAAACCCGAGTCGTCGAGCTCCCCTTCGAGCGACTGCACGTTGTTGTAGTGGACCTGCATCACGTAGTGATTCGTGATCCCCGGCTCGACGGGGAGGCCCGCCTCCTTCGGCATCTCGAAGTTCCCGACGCCGGGAGCCCACGCATAGAGCATGCGATTGCGCGCGACCGAGCCCTCGGAGCAACGACGCGGCGTCGCGCTGTAGGCCTCCTCGGCCTGCGAGAGGATCACGTGGTGGACGATCTTCGGGTTCACGATCCGCGGCACGATCCCGATGATGTGGCGCTTCTCCGTGGCGTCGAGATCGAACCCGTAGCAGGCGTAGACGTCTCGCTCGTCCCTCGGCATCGACCACTTCGTCTTCGGCCGCACCATGACGTCGGGCGTGCAGGAGAGCGGCTTGTTCGGCACCTCCGTCGGACCGCCCGTGCAGCTGCCGATGCGCGGCTTCGCGCCGGCGTCGATCCAGCGGTCGAGCGTCGCGAGCTCGGTCGCCTCGAGCGGCGCGTTCGGTTTCTGCGGCATCCGTCCCACGGCACCGGCGGGCAGGTGCACGCGCTCGCGGGCGACCTCGTACATCTTCTTCGAAGGATCGCTCGTCGACGGCGCGACGAGATGATCGTGCGTCACGAGCGGCATCGGCGCGCCGAACGCGACGGGGTCCCCATGGCAAGTGCGGCACCCGCGCGCGAGCACGAGGTCCACGTCACATGGCAGCGCGAGGGTGTTGGTCGAGAGGCTCCCGCCGTCCGAGGGCGCCGCCTCGGTGCGCGCGCCGGTGCAGGCGCTGGCGCAGGCAAAAAGGGCCGCGGATGCGAGGAGCGCGCGCTGTTCGAGTCCGGGGGCCATGGCGGATCGCAGCATGACACGGCGCTACGGTCGCGTTCGAGGGCTGTCGGCACGGCGGTCCTTTCGACCGGAAACTTGACGGTGGACTGGTAGAGCCCGAGAGATGGACACATGCGTATCGTCGCGCCGCTCGTCCTTGCCTTTGCCACGCTCGCGGCCACGGCTGCGACCCCTGTGAGCGCCGGCCCGGCGCCCGCGAAATACCGCCTGAAGAGCGACTGCCACGTGAAGGGTAACGCGGGCTTCGTGGTCTACGACGAGACGGTGCACCCCGAGCTGCACGCGACCATCTCCGGCCCCGACGACGATCTGAAGGTCGAGCTCGAAGGGGAGGGCGCGCACTGCACGCTGAAGGGGAAGAAGAAGGGGAGCGCGATCGTTCTCGCGGCCGGGCAGACCTGTCCGCAGAAGATCGCACAGGGCGGCATCCACGGCGATGTCCTCGGCACCCTCACTTCCGGCAGCGGCAAGATCGAGGGGAAGAAGGCGCGCTTCGTGACGACCTGGGACGTCTCCGGCTTCGTCTACTTCGGCCCGAAGAAGATGAAGGTCAAAGGAACCGTCGACGCCAAGGGAGACGGCACCCGGATCTGAGCGGTTCATCTCGACCGTAGCGGCGGCTTCGTACTAGCGTCGCGCTGCGATGCGCAGCGCGCTCGTCCCGGTGACCCTCGCGATCGCGCTCTGTGCGACGCGCGCTTTCGCCGACGGCGAGATCGTCGCGCCGGTGCAGCTCGAAGGCGCTCTTCCCGGAGCCGCGGCCCCGTATCCCGAGGGGGCGCACGGCGACGCCGTCGTCGTCGTCACGCTGACGATCGCGAAGGACGGGACGGTCGAGCAGGTCACGGGCGTCGAAGGCGAGCCGCCGTTCGCGGAGGCGGCGCGCCTCGCAGCCCTTTCGTTCCGCTTCTCTCCGGCGCTGCGCGACGGCATCCCGATCCGCGCGAAGATCCGCGCGCGCGTGGTGTTCCGCGCGCCGGTCGTTCCGGGAGCTGCTGCGCCGGTCGCCGAGGGCGTGTCGAAGCAACCCGCCAAGCCTGCAGCGACGCCTCCGCCGCC
>JBKJQC010000827.1:0-14433 GCA_046593995.1 Polyangiales bacterium | reverse complement strand
ACCCGGGCCAAGTTTTCGGTGACACAGTAGTGGTAGTCGTCTGGGTTACCGGCCCTTACGGACTGGGGCGATATTCCTTCTTTATGCCAACCAGTGGAAAAGAGAAGGTCACGTTTCGCTACAAGGACTCGAACGGGACGGGGAACTGGTTGCTCTTCCCTCCCGGCAGCGATGTCACGCCGCCGCCGCCGCCGGTCGTGGCGGTGCCGCCGCCGCCGAATCCGCAGCCGCCGCATCCCTACCCGTTTAACTGGCAGGGGATCCCGTTCCTAGGGATCTTGCAATACCTCCTCGGCGAGCTTGACCTGGGCAAGCCCGGCGGAGGCGGAGGCGGACTGATTCCCGGCCTCCTCGCCACCCTCGGTGGCGGCATCTTCACCGGCGGCAAGACCGGGACCGGCACGGGCGGCACGGGCGGACCGTCCGGCGGTGGCCCGTTCAGCGGAGGCACCGGGAACCCCGACGGGATCGACGGCGGCGGATGGGTCAACGTGGACGGCAGCCCTGCCGCCGATCCTTCGGGATCAGGCGACGTGCCGAGCGGTGTCGGCGCGGGCCAGTACGACTGGCTCGACACACTTCGCGGCGGACCCGAGGTAAAAGAGGGGGTGAGCACGACCGGCGTCTCCGTATCCCCCGCAGAGAACCCGGCCACTATCGCGGCAGCCAACAAGATCGCGAACGCAACTCCGGACCCCAACGCGCAGGACTCCGATCCCACCACCGGGGTCGCCGCCATCGACGCGCGCATCTGGGGCCAGATGGACGACTGGCTCGACGAACGCGGAGGCTTCCGCACTTCTCGCGCGAGCGACGAGAACGACGATCCGAACTACATGGGTCACGGCGTCGGCTCCGGCGGAACGATCAACATCGTCGATCCCCTGTGGGACCCGATCAAGGAGTTGAACACCAGCGACGGCACGAGCGCGGTGGCCGGCATCGGCGCGTTGGAGTCCCTCAAGCGGCAGATCCGTGATCAGCACGCCTACCGGTTCGAGAGCGAGGACTCGATGCAGGCAACGGGCGTGGGGACGTTCACGGGGGGCGCCGCGGGCGGCATCATCAACCCCGTGGATCCCGTCGCTGGCCCTCAGGCGCCCGCCTTCGACGTACGGGAGCAGGCAATGCTCGCGGCCTACTCGAACCTCGCGACGGAGGGCGTGAACACCGTCAACGTCAACCAGAAGGTCCGGGCGATGCTCCGGCGTCGGTAGGGCGACTTTGAAGGCGTTGCTCTACGCGGGTGCAGGGGTGCGATCAGTCCTCGGCATCGAGGACGCGCTCGAAGCGGGTCGGGGCCGGGCGCTTCTTGGCGCGGATCCTCGCGGTCAGAGACGGGCTCTGCGACAAATGTGCTACACCCGACCGCCCACCCCGCAGGTTTCTGCGGGTTTTTGATGCGTCCCCACGGATTGAAAATCCACGTGTCCGCAGTTCGATTCTGCGCCTGGGCACCGTTCTGCAGCGACGAAAACGGCTTCTTTCCCGTATCGCGCGCCCTCCGCAGGGGGGCCTCTCCTGGCGGCGGGTACCGCCGAATACGGCCTCGTGCGGCCCCGAATGTGCCAGCCCTCCGCCATTCCGGAGGAGACCTCTAGAGGGAGCGAGAGAAGGGCTTGGCGAGAGCCTTGGGACGCGCCCTCCCGCACATCAGCGGCGGCGGCGAGCCAGCGCGGCGCCGAACAGCGCAAGGAACGCGAACGCGTCCGTCGATCGCGAGGACGATCCTGCGCTGCAGCCCGACTTCGTGTCCGCGCTGCGCAGCGCCGTCTCGCTCGAAGAGTCGCTCGCCGCGTCGCTCGCGCCGTCGGTGGTCGGTGATCCGCTGGTGTCTCCAGCAGAGTCGGCGGCAACCTCTGCCGACGATGGCGCGCCCCGCGATGGTGTGCTTGCCCGGCGTCGTCGAACGCACGCCCTCGGCCTCCTGCGCACCGCACGGCGTCCAGATTTCGGCGGCGCTCCGACTCGCCCACAGTGGCGCGTCGATCGGCGCTCCATCGAGCGTCCACTCGTAGGCGGTCACGAAGCGGAAGCGGCCGTCGGCAGGCGGTTCGATGCGCACGCGCACGCCATTGCTCTCCCCTTCCCCGTCGCGGATGTCGAGCGTCGCGAGGCCGCACGCGCTCACGAACGCTCTCCCGATGGTCATGTGGAGCGGCCCGGTCGCCGTCGGGAGCGGCGCGTTCGTCGACGTGTCGAACGGCCAGCGCTCCGGGTTGGAAGTGCTGCACGAGTCCGTCCATTCAATCGTCCAGCGCGCGTTCTCGGTTAGTGGGTCGTCGGCACCAGGTACATCCAGTCGCCACGCGTCGTCACCGTCGTGGGCCACGGTGCGCCATTGGCGGCGAGCAACGACGGCACGGTCGCGATGGTCCCCGTCGAGGGACGGAATGGCGCGCCGCACCACACAAGCCGTGCCAGAGCACCGCATTGGCATGCCGCCCGCATCGCGGTCGCGACCATGACCCTTCGCGCCATCTCCTTGTTCGCTTGTTCCCTCGTCCTCGCCGCGTGTGCGTCGAGCCCAACCTCGTCGAAGTCGTCCGAGGCCATTGGCGCGACCGACGCGGGAGAGGATGCCGAGGTTGCGCCGTCCGACGTCACGCCGACCGACGGCGCCTTGGTGTGCGCGACGAAGGTCTGGACGTCATCGAGCGCCGCGATCGAAGTGCGCAGCTTCAGCTACTTCGAAGGCTCGAGCGGCTATACGCGGACGCGCGCCGAGCTGACGGCGGCGCAGCTCACGGCGCTCGAAGGCTTGTGCGTCGGGAAGGTCACCGCGACGAAGCAGCCGAGCGACCTCGAAGAGTTCCGGGTGACGATCACCGACCGAGACGGGACGAAGATCGAATACCAGGGGAACACGCACGACGCCGGCATCGCCGGAGACACACGCTTCTCGTACGCGTCATTCGCGCCCTTCGTCGCGACCTATTCGTGCCGACACGTGAAGCAGGATGGCGTGAGCGGCGACGCAGGGGTGTTCGGCCCGTCGGGCGCGGCGCTCGTCGCGAACGACGGTTGCCTCCACGGCGCGCTCGGGAGGCATCGGTTCACCCTTCGCGTCGACACGACCGCCGCCGACTACGAGGTGCGCACGGTCCTCTGTCAGGGGGGCGCGAACGTGTCGCTGCTCGGTCTCGACGGGACGCCGCTCGCGACCGGGGCGCCCGTCTCGAGCGATGCAGGCGCGTGCTCGTCCGTGAAGCATCGCTTCGCCGCGACGGGCGAGTATCTCATCGAGGTGTCGGGCGGCGTCGGCGACGTGTTGTTCCGGATCACGACCGACGCCGCGCCGTGACCCCCCTCCGCATTCCGACAGCGGCGACGAGCAGGAGCGTCAGAGCAGGGCCCGCGTCGCGGGTCGAAGAGCCACCGAGCGGCGTCGCGACGGAGCAGGAGCCGTCGTCGGCCGCGGCCACCCCGGCCGTGCAGACCGAGTCCGCGCACGCGGTACCGGTGGCGCAGTCGTCACTCGTGCTGCACCGCCGCAGACACGTTCCGCGCGACGCGCAGCGATAGGGCGCGCAATCCTTGGTCGTGCCCGTGACGGTGTCGGTCACGATCGTGGCCTGGCAGGTCGCCTTCGGCGCCACGCACGTCGCCGTGTCGACGTCGCAGACGTGCGTATCGTCGCACCCTTCGTCACCGACGCAGACCGCGAGGCATCCCCCCGCGACACATGTTCCGTAGGGCGCGCACGTGTCGTGGCCGGCGCGCGGACGACCGTCGATCGCGGTGCACGTGCCCTCGTGCCCCTTCACGTTGCACGCGCTGCAGGCGTTCGTGCACGCCGTTGCGCAGCACGTCGCATCGATGCAGCTCCCCGAGCCGCACGTCTCGGCAGCTTCGCAACGCTCGCCGTCGAAGGCTCCGATCAGGATGGGCACCGCGAGCACCGGAACGTCGTCGGTCGCGCGCGGGACGCCGCCGAAGACGAGCACGCGTCCATCGGGCAGACGCTCCATCACGTGGCCGGTGCGCGGCACATCGAGCACGCGGACCGGGGTCACTTTCGCGAGGAGAGGATCGACGAGCTCGGTCGAAGCAAAGACCTCGTCGAGCGTCACGTCGCTTCCGCCGGCGAGGAGCACGCGCCCGGAAGCGAGCACCGTCCCGCGGACGCCATAGCGAGGTTTGCTCAGCGTCCCGAGCGTCTTCCACGTCTGCGTGGCCGGATCGTGGATCTCGACTTCTCTTCCGGCACCACCAGCCACGAGCACGCGATGGTCCGGCAGGACGACAGCCGAGTGCTCTTCGTGCGCTCCCGCCGTCGGAGGGCCGAGCGCGAAGCTGCCGCTCGCAGGGTCGAAGATTTCGACGGTCGTTCCCGCACCCTTGCCGCCGACGATCAGCACGCGACCATTCGGAAGGAGACTCGCCGACGTCTCGCGGTGCGCCTTTTCCAGCCCCGCCGCGACGGTGAATGCGCCGCTCGCGGGATCGAAGATCTCGACGCTCTTGGAGGCGCTCGCGTCGGCGCCGCCGACGATCACCACCCGCCCGTCCGCGAGCGGCGTCGCGGCGTGCCGATTGCGCGGGTGCGTCGGTGCGGCGATCTTCGACGAGGTCCCCGCGACGGGATCGTAGATCTCGGCCGAAGAAGCGGCCGCGCCTTCACCTCCCACCACCAGGATGCGACCGTCGGCGAGCGCGGTCGCCGTGTGGCCGGCGCGGACCATCGTCATGGCGCCCGCGTTCGCCCACTTCCCGGTCGGGCCGTCGTAGATCAGCGCGGTCGAGAGCGCGCTCTCCGCGGTGCCTCCGAGCACCAGCACGCGCCCGTCGACGAGCCGCGTGGACGTCGCGAACACGCGGAACGGCGTCCCTTGCGGGAGCTCCGCGGGCTTCCACACCACCTCGTCGGTCCGGCGCGCGAGCGACGCGGGCCGATCGACGCTGCAACCGATCGAGAGCGCGGAGAGGGCGGCCCCGAAGAGGAGTACACGCGCGCGACGTCGAGCGCGCACGGCGACGAGTGCAGCGAGGAAGAGCAGCGCCAGGGGAAATCGCCCTCGCTGCACGGGCACCGCGCACGAGGACGCGGCCTCCTCCGGCGGCTTCGGGTCGATGCATGCGCCGGCGTCGCACAGCTTCCCCGAGCGGCAGTCGCTGCTGTTCGCACACGTGGTCATGCAGTCGCCAGCGGGCGTGCAGGCGAACGCGCCACAGTCCTTGCGCGTGCCGTCGCGGGAGACGACGGTGCCATCCCCGTCACAGATGCCCTTCTCGGGGGCGCAGCGATCCTTCCAGCAGACGTTGCCGGCCGAGCACTGTGCGTCCCCCGCGCAGGACGTCGCGCACGCGCCCTTCGTGCACGTCGAGAAGGGCGCGCAGGTCGCGTGCCCGGCGCGTGGCGCGCCGTCGACTCCGCTGCAGATCCCTTGCTTTCCCGCCTCTCCGCAGGCTTCACACGCTCCGTTGCACGCCTTGTCGCAGCACACGCCGTCGACGCAGAAGCCGGACTGACACTCCTCGCCGCGTGTGCACGAAGCACCGGGGAACGCGTTGAAGATCTCAATCTGCATCCCGAGATCTGCGCTGCTCTTGCTGGCGATCCCACCGATGAAGACGACGCGGCCGTTCGGCAACACGCTCGCCGTGTGCGCGAGATGGGCCGCGCGCATGGGATCGACCTTGGTGAAGGCCTTGGTCTTGGGGTCGAAGATCTCCGCGGTCGACAGCGGCTTGCGTGCGGCGTCGGCACCGCCTGCGAACAGCACGCGCCCGTCCGCGAACCGTGCAGCCGCCGCGCCGCCACGCTCGGTCGTCCCGGGGACGGCGGTCGCAACGAGCGTCGTCGGATCGACGATCGCCGCTGGGACGGTCCATCCCACCATGAACACGCGGCCGTCTGCGAGCAGCGTCACGCTCGGCGCCGCGGGGATCTGCCCGGTGACCGCCGTCCACGTCGAGGTCTTCGGA
Source organism: Polyangiales bacterium (assembly GCA_046593995.1). GTDB lineage: Bacteria > Myxococcota_A > Polyangia > Polyangiales > JADJMO01 > JALHOE01. The sequence goes on along the minus strand of JBKJQC010000827.1, from coordinate 8,505 downwards.
TCGAAGACGTCCGCATGTCCGGACACGGTCGCGAGGACACGGCCGTCGTCGAGGACCACGAGCCGCGCGGCGTCGTAGGTGCGCGCTGCATCCGGTCCCTTGGTCCACGCGCTCGTCTTGGGATCGAACAGCTCCGTCGTCGCGAGCTCGGTTCCGTTGCCGAGGCTCCCCCCGACCACGATCACGCGGCCGTCCTTCAGCGTCGCGCACCCCTCCCAGCGACGCGGTCCGAGCATCGGCACCGAGACCGCCCACGCGCCCTTGGTCTCGTCGAAGATCTCGACCGTCGACTTGGCACCGATCGGAGGGACGCCCTCTTTCTCCATGCCGCCGAGGATCATCACGCGTCCGTCGGCGAGGGTCGTCGCGCAGGTGTACGCGCGCCCCTCGGCGAGATCCGGGAGCGCGAGCCACTCGTCGGCTACCGAGTCGTACGCGTCGGTCGCGCGCACGACGGGATCGAACGAGCCGCCCGCGACGAGGAGCTTCCCGCTCGGGAGCTTCGCGGTGACGTGCGCGGCTCGGAGGACTCCGTTGCCCCGACCGATGGCCCAGGTCTCGGCCTCGGCGGTGCTGGCGATGAAGACCGTCGCAAGGAGGGTCGCGAAGAGGGCGGGGCGCGCAGGGGTCGGCATGGGCTTCCGCCCCGGAATATCACCTTTTGCTCCCCTATCCTCGACCGTCGGAGCGCTCCCGAATTTCTGCGCGTCACCAGCGGCTGCCGGTGCGGAGTCACGCCTCGCGTGGATCGGTGGGCGTCAGGGCTCGAGGGACGCCGGGCGACACGATCGCACGCGCGCTCATGCCGCGTCCTCGAATGGCACGCAATCCGCTGGACGACGCGCTCTCACGCTGGCCCTGCGACGAGGATCGCGCGCAGTCGCTCGACGTGGTGTGGCTGCAGGCCGTCGTCGAACGACGTCCCGACGAAGCGTTCTCCGAGCTCCGGCATGTGCACGTCGTCGACCGCGGCCCACGACGCCACGTCCTCTGCGCGCGCGAGCCACGTGCGGATCTCCTCGGCGCGGTCGTTCGTCGCGAGCGTCGGCGTCGCGTCGAGGACCAGGCCGGAGAACCCGCGGCGACGGAGGAAATCACGCAGCACCGGGGTGTGATGACCGTGTCGCCACGACGACGAGACGACGACGGCGAAGCCCGGCACGTCGCGCGCGAGGGTGTCGAGGAGCGCGACCTTGTCCGGGTCGAGCATCATCGCGTCGTCACCGGTGAAGCAGGGGGAGGGCGCGCGACCGAGGTAGCGCGCGCAGTTCAGCACGCCGTCGAAGTCGAGGAAGAGCACGCGGTAGGTCACTCCGGCTCGTCCTCGCGCTCGTCCTCGCGCTCGAGCTGGCGCCAATAGCGCTCGGGCGCGTCGAGGATGCCCTTCGTGATCTGGTAGTGCGCGGTCTCTTCCAGTCGCACCTGCGCGATCGCGCCGGCGTCGAAGCTGAGGATCGTCGCGCCCGGGAACGTGAGCAAGATCGGCGAGTGGGTCGCGATGATCAGCTGCACGTCGCCGCGCCGCGCGAGGGCGGCCATCCGCACCAAGAGCGTGAGCTGTCGCTGCGGCGAGAGCGCGGACTCGGGCTCGTCCATCAAGATGATCCCGGGCGCCATCCAGCTCGAGAGGATCTCGAGGAACGCCTCGCCGTGCGAGCGCGTGTGGAGCGAGCGACCGCCATAACGCGCATACGGATCTTCGATGAAATCCGGATCGGCCCGACGTTGCTCGAGAAGCGTCGCGAAGTGCGCCATGAACTCCGCCCGGAAGAAGTACCCGTCGCGCGGCTTCTTCGCGAAGCTCGCGCGCAGGGCAGGGGCGAGCTCGCTCCCGGTCTGCGGACCGTGCGCGACGTCGAGCTCGTTCCGTCCGCCGCCCGATACCGGCAAGCGACAGAGATCTGCGATGGCCTCGACGAGCGTCGACTTGCCCGAGCCGTTCTCGCCGACGAAGAACGTGACCGGCGTGGTGAACGTCAGATCGAGCCCGCGCACGAACGGCAGGTCGAACGGGAATCGGTCGTCGGGCGGCAATCCGTCCTCGTGGAGCACCACGCGCTTCAGGTACGCAGCCGCCGGTCTCAAGTCGCCAAGCATAGGCGGCGGTTCGCTCCTCCGGCGCGGATGGGATACTCCCGTGGGATGAACTTGCGATCCGCGTTGTTGTCGTTGGCCGCCGCGTCTACGCTCCTCTCCCGCGAAGCCGACGCCGCCGATCAGAAGCCGGAGCGACAGGTCTCGGTCACGATCTCGCCGATCCACCTGATCTTCCCCATCGTCGAGATCACCGCCGAATACGCGGTCACGCGTCAAATCGGGGTCGCCGCCATCCTCGGCTACGGCACGATCTCGATCCCCACGCAGCGCATCACGGCCGCTGGGATCTCGACCACCACCGAGAAGATCCGCGCCTACGAGCTCGGCGCGCACTTCAACTACTACGTCCTCGGCAACTTCGATCACGGCATGCAGCTCGGGGTCGAAGCCCTCTACGTCGGCGTGGCCGGCGACGGCCCGCAGACCACCGGCATCACCGCGTCGGGTCTCGCCCTCGGCCCCTACGTCGGATACAAAATCATCACCAACGTCGGCTTCACCTTCGAGGCGAACGGGGGCGCGCAGTACGTGACGCTGCGCGGTTCGAACGCGAACAACGGGGACACCGCGTCGCAGAAGAAGGTCATCCCGCTCGTGAACCTGAACATCGGCTGGTCGTTCTAGGCTCTCGAGAACCGCCATGGCCGACGCCCTCGCGCGAATCCCTCGACCCTTTCGCCGCTTCCTGAAGCCCGATGCGGAGGTCTCCTCCGCGGTCGACGCGGCGCCGACCTCCGTCAACGAGCTCGGCTTCGATGCGTGGGGCTTCTCGCCGGACGAGGCGAAGATCCTCTACACCATCGCGAAGCGCGTCCACGACTACTTCCGGCCCGACGTGTTCGGCGCGGAGAACATCCCGAAGGGGCGCGTCCTCATCGTCCCGAACCACTCGGGGCAGCTCCCGTTCGACGGCATCGTCATCGCCGTTGCTGCGCTGATGCGCGCGAGCCCGCCGCGCCTCGTCCGCGCGATGGTCGAGCGCTGGTTTCCGAAGATGCCGTTCGTGAACGAGATCTTCGCGCGCGGCGGCGCCGTCCTCGGGGCGCCGATCAACTGCCGCAACCTGCTCCTCGACGAGCAGGCGATCCTCGTCTTCCCCGAGGGCGCACGCGGCAGCGGCAAGCTGTTCAAGGACCGCTACCGCCTCGTGCAGTTCGGCCGCGGCTTCATGCGGCTCGCGCTCCAGACCAACACGCCCATCGTCCCGACCGCGGTGATCGGCGGCGAAGAAGCCGTGATCAGCGTCCACAGCTCGAAGCTCCTCGCGAAGCTGATCTCCGCACCTTACTTCCCGATCCCACCGCACCTCCCGCTCCTCGGCCTCCTCGCGTACTTCCCGCTGCCGGTGAAGTTCCGCGTCTACTTCGGGGAGCCGATGGTCTTCACCGGCGCCTTCGACGACGAGGACGCGGTCATCGACGCGAAGGTCACGCAGGTGATGGCCGCCGTGCAGGCGCTCGTCGACCAGGGCCTCCGCGAGCGCGGCGCCACCCTCTTCTGAGCAGATTGAACACGGAGGCACGGAGGCACGGAGGCACGGAGGATCGAGAGTCTGCCGATCGCTCCACGAAGTTCTCCCTGCCCTGGTCACTGCGAAGCCGCGATCAGGGTACGAACGCGATGGCATCACGACGCGCATGGCGTCGATCGGCAGACCATCTCGACCTCCTCTCGCCTCCGCGCTTCCGCGCCTCCGTGTGATCTTCGGACTGCGTAGAGTGCGCACCGATCGTGCGTGGTAGCCTCGCGCGACACGATGGCCACCGTCCTCGTCACTGGGATCGCCGGCGGTCTCTCGCAGCGTGTGGCCGAGACGCTCGTCGAGCGCGGCGTCGAGGTCGTCGGTGTCGACTACCGCGCCCCCGGTCCGATGCCCGAGCGGCTGTCGAAGATGACGGTCCATCGCGCGAGCTACAACAAGACCGCGATCGAGGACGTGTTCCGCTGGCATCGCTTCGACGCAGTGCTGCACCTCGGTCGCGTGGGCAACTTGAAGGAGGATCTCGGGAAGCGCTTCGACCTCAACGTGATGGGCTCACAGAAGCTGATGAACCTGTGCATCCAGCACGGCGTGAAGAACCTGGTCGTCCTCTCGACGTTCCACATCTACGGGGCGCACCCCGCGAACCACGTGCCGATCAGCGAGGAGGATCCGATCCACGCCGGGACCGATTTCCCCCAGATCGCGGACGCCATCCAGCTCGACAACATGGCCTCGATGTGGGTCTACAAGCACCCGGAGGTGCGCACGGTGGTCCTGCGGCCGACCAACGTCGTCGGGCCGACCGTGCAGAACACGATGAGCAAGTTCCTCCGCCTGCCCGTGGTCCCGCACATCATCGGCTTCAATCCGATGACCCAGTTCGTGCACGAGCAGGATCTGTCCGACGCGATCGTCGCTGCGCACGACGGCGATCAGCGCGGGGTCTTCAACATCGCCGGCCCGGGCGTGCTGCCGTGGCGCACGGCCCTCGAGCTCGCCGACGCGAAGACGTTCCCGCTGCCGGAGCTGATCGCGGCGGGGTACATGACGTTCGCGGGGTTCCCGCGCTACCTGATCAACTTCTACAAGTACCCGTGCGTGATCACCGACGAGGCGTTCCGCAGCAAGTTCCGTTGGACGTCGCGCGTCGACCTACGCACGACGATCGCGAGCACGGTCTCGAACGTCCGCGCCTCCGCGTAGGAGCCTGTCCGAGTAGCCGCCACTCGGGCGCACTCCGTAGACAAACAGGGAGACGGGGAGACGGGGAGGAACAGAGGTCTGCCGATCGTCCCTTCGGCGTCGTGTCTGCTCTCGTCGACGGTGCGCCTCGATGTTTTTTTAACACGGAGGCACGGAGGCACGGAGGGTCGTGAGTGCTGCCGCATCCCGGCCACGCCGTCCTCGCCATGGTTTCCGCGACGAGCGGTACGCCTGTTCGGGCCTGATCGCAGCGCGACGACACGGGCGCTGCGATCGGCAGACTCTCAGACCTCCGTGCCTCCGTGTTCAATCCAGGCATGCGCAACGCGGCAGCTGCGGCGCCGACGAACGCAGAAGAGTCGATCGGCAGACCTCTGTGGGATGCCTCCCCGTCTCCCCGTCTCCCTGTTTTTCTAGAGCGGGATCGCGAGGCTGAGCGCGAGGAGGCGCGCCTTCGCCTCCGAGTCCGAAGCCGAGTACTCGGTGATTTTGACGCCCATCGCGAACTTGCGGAAGTGGAGGTAGCCGCCGTAGCGGGTCTCCTTGTCGAAGTGGAAGAGGTCTTCGCCGGGCGTACCACTGCGACGGACGAGCGAGAGATACGCGCTGATCGAGAACGCGGCACCGACGGCGATGCTCGCTCGACCGCCGTAGTAGTAGTTGACCGCGCTCTTGACCCGCACCGGATAGCCGTCGCCGGTGTTCCCTCCATCGGCACCGACGCCGAAGAGCGGGAGGAGCAGCGCGGGACCGGCCACGATGCTCGGGCCCACGCCGAGGTGGACGTCCCACGGGACGAACTTCTTCTGGCCGTAGCCGGCGTAGGCTCCGAGCTCGACGCCGACCCCGAAGGTGCTCCCCTTGTTGGTCGTGGAGAGCACGTCGAGTCCGACGATCCCCGCAAGCGGCTTCTCGATGTCCTCGATCGCGGGCGCGAACTGCGCGCCCATCATCTCGAACAATACGCTCGCCTTCGATTCGCTCGCATCGGGATCGTAGCCGCCGGTCGAGGCGTCGTCGTGCGCGGCGTACGACGAGCCGGGGGACTTCGACTCGGCGACCGGCGCGAGCATCTGCCGGGTGGCGATCACGTCCGGGTGGCTCAGGCTGCCCTGATACGAGACGAGCGCCGTGATGTAATCGTTCCCCATGTCGACGCAGATCAAGCCGCTCGAGAGCCCGTCGCTCGGAGCGAGCTCGACGGCCTGCGACTTCCATCCCTCGGGCTGGTAGGGCGGGTTCGACACGAAGTGCGCGCCGTTCTTCGGCGAGAGCTGACACGAGCCCGGCCTGCGCGTGACGATGATGAAGAGCCACGGCGGGTTCGGCTCGAGCCGGTCGATGAGGTCGAACTTCGTGCCGTCGCTCGACGCGCTCGCCTTGACCGCCCATCCGTGGGGTACGGCGACCTTCACGTTCGAGACCGGCAGCATCATCGTTCCGGACGATGACGTGGGCGCGGCCATCGTCATGCCGCCCCCGCTGCTCGGGGCGTCACGGTGGCCGTTGATCTGCGTCCCGATCTCGAGCAGGAGCGGCTGGACCCACGCCGGGTCGAGCGACGACGACGCCGCCTCGTAGACCACCGTCGCGAGCACCGGACCGGACTGCGTGTTAGTGCAGAGCTTGAGCGTCGACTTACCCCCCGACATCGGGAGCTCCCATGACCACGACGCCCAGTTCTGCGGCGCGAGCGGCGTGGGATCCCTTCGCTTGAGACCGATGCTCGCGAGCTTCCCGAGGTCGGTATCGATCTGGTCGCAGCTCGCGGACTTCGGGCGGTTGAGCTGCACGGCGAGCTTTGGGTTCGTCGGATCCTGCCGCTCGATCACGTCGTAGTTGAACGTGTCGGTCAGGATGCTCACCGCCCAGCCCGCCGGCGCCTGCGGCAACGTGATGTTCACGCCGAGGACGGCGAGCTTCACGATGTCGCCCGACTTGTAGAGCTGTTGCGCGGACTCCTGCCGCTCGGCGCGCGCGTCGCGCGTCACGCCGAGACCGAGCGCGAGACCGAGGCCGAGGACGAGCGGGAGGGGGGCTGCGCGACGGATCATACGAAGGGTCGACTCTACGCCCGCCCGGCACCGGAGCGGAAGAATCGCGCGGCGCCACGCCCGAGGCGCGGCTCGAACCGACCTCAGACCGAGAGGAGCACGCCGCGCGAGGCCGTCCCGGTCGCGCGTGCGATGGCCGCCACGTAGAGCGCGACCTGCGCGCGATAGGTGCCGAGGCGAGTCGGGTCGAGCTCGGCATCCGTCTTGTAGTCGACCACGATCCACGACTGATCGTCACGGATCGCCAGATCGACGACGCCTTCGACGACGCGGTCGCCGTCCCTCAGCGTCACGGCGACCTCGCGTCGGACCCTACGGCCGGCCGCGAGCAGAGGATGACGGAGCGCGCGCGAGGCCCGTACGCTGGCGCTCTCGATCTCCTCGGGCGACGCGCCGAGTAGGCGCCCGTGCGCGCGGGCGAGCGTCCGCAACAGCGACTCGTCGATCGCACCGGATGGGGGCGTCCCGCTCCCGAGGGGCGCCGCCGCGAGGATCGCGTGGACCAGTGTCCCGAACCGCTTCCCGCGCGGATGCCCGCTGCGGTCCCCCTCGACGTGCTCGACGGTGACTGCCTGCGCGGCCTCGGTCCTCCCGACGTCGGCGCTGTCGTTCGCGAAGCGCGTCGCCGAGAGCGTCGCGAGGGTCGGCTTCGACCCGTCCGTGATCGCCTTTTTCCGCCGCGCCTTCCATGCGTCGTGGGCCTGCGCGGTCGCGCGCGAGGCGCCCCCCTGTTCGTCCGCGACGAGGATCGCCTGCTGCCGGATGCCGACGTCGACCTCGCGATCCAGCCGCAGCAGGCGCGGATCCCACCACACGACGCGGTGCTGCCCGGCCTCCGGCGCGTGCTCACCAGGGGCGACGGCATCCTCGCCGCGGTGCACGGCTTCGTCCGGGCGTTCGAGGACCGAGTCGCCACCGAACTGCGGGCACCCCGCCGCCGGCCGGCCGCTGTGGCGATCGTTCGGGTGCGGGTGGAGCGCGGGTGTGAGCACGTCCGTCCATCCGTCGCGGCGCTCGTCCCCGCAGACCGGGACCACGAGCAGATCGCGCGCGCGCGTCGCCGCGACGTATGCGACGCGGATCGACTCCTCTTCCTCGCGGCGGAGGGATTCGTCCGCGCGCTCGAGGAGCTCGATCGGCGCGCAGTCCGCGAGCCGCTCGACCCACAGTCCGCGCTCGTGATCGACGTGATGGCTCGGCTCCCTCCGCGAGAGCGGGGCGGTCGGATCGCACAGCACCACGACCGGGAACTCGAGCCCCTTGGCCTTGTGCACCGTCATCACGCGCACGCCGTCGGTGCCCTCTTCGACGACGGGCGCGTCGCCGGCCTGGCCACGCTCGGCGTTCTCGTCGAGCCACTCGACGAACGCGCGGAACGACGTCGCCCCCGAAGCCTCGAACCTGCGCGCGAGGTCGACGAGGCGGAGGACGTTCGCGAGCGACTGCTCGCCGGTCGGCCAGATGGCGATCCCGGCGTGCGCGCGCGTCGCCTCGAGGAAGCGGCCGATGGTGTCGGCGATCGGACGTCGGTTCCGCGCGCGATGGAGCGATGCGAGGAGCGTGAGCGCTTCGGCGACCGGCCGCGCGAGCTCCGGGCAGGTGAGGTCGTCCGTCGGTCGCATCGTGTGGAAGGGCGCGCTCCCGCCACGCGCGTGGGACCAGGCGAGC
>JBKJQC010000775.1:0-12581 GCA_046593995.1 Polyangiales bacterium | reverse complement strand
CTGAACATGATGACCCTCCTCGGGTTGTCGCTCGCGATCGGCCTCCTCATCGACGACGCGGTCGTCGTCCGCGAGAACATCTTCAAGCACCTCGAGAAGGGGAAGCCACCGGCCCAGGCCGCGCTCGACGGCACGAAGGAGATCGCGCTCTCCGTCATGGCGACGACGCTCACCATCGTCGCCGTGTTCCTCCCGGTCGCGTTCGTGAAGGGGATGATCGGGCAGTTCTTCCGACAGTTCGGGGTGACGATCTCGGTCGCGGTGCTCTTGTCGTTGCTCGTCGCCTTCACGCTCGACCCGATGCTGTCGAGCAGGTTCTCGAAGCCGATCTCGCACGGGAGCGATGGTCAGAAAGAGAGCTTCGCCGCGCTGAAGCGTCCGTTCCTCTGGTTCTTCGAAGGGATGGAGAACGTCTACCGCGGGATGCTTCGCTGGGCGGTGACCCACAAACTCGTCGTCGGCCTCCTCGCGCTCGGCAGCCTCGCCTTCATGGGGTTCATCGCGAACCTCACCGGATCGGAGTTCGTCAACGCCGAGGACCGCGGTCAGTTCACGACCGAGATCGAGCTGCCGGCGGGGACCTCGCTCGAGGAGACAGCGAAGCTCTCCGCGGACGCCGAGGCCGAGTTCCGCAAGAACAAGGAGGTCCTCACCATCTTCGCGACGATGGAAGGGAACAAGGCGAAGTGGCGCGTCGTCACCACGACGAAGGACCAGCGCCTCGACACCCCGATCATGTCGATCCGTCAAGACGCACGCAATGCCGCGTCGAAGCTGCCGAGCTCGATCGTGACGCTCGCGGACCCGCCATTCGTCGAGGGCGCGGGGACCGAGGCGCCGATCATGATCGACGTCCGCGGCACGTCGTACGACGACGTCTACCCGACCGCGAAGGCGATCGCGAAGCTCCTCACCACGACGCCGGGCGTGCAGGACGTGCAGGTGAAGTTCTCGCCGGGCCGCCCCGAGCTGAAGGTGGAGATCGATCGCCAGAAGGCTGCCGATCTCGGCGTCGGCGTGGCGCAGATCGCCTTGGCGCTCCGCACCGCGATGGAGGGAGAGGAGTCTGGCAAGCTGCGCGTCGCGGCCACGGCGACGCAGAAGAGCGAGGAGGTGCCGATCAAGGTGCGCCTGGCGAAGGGCGACCGCGACACCGAGGCCGCGCTGAGCTCGATGACCATCTCGACCCCGAAGGGGCCGGTGAAGCTGACCGACGTCGCGAAGTTCTCACGCGGCGAGGGTCCGCAGGTCATCGAGCGCGAGGACCGCATGCGGCAGATCCAGGTGTGGGCCTCGCCGAAGGGGCGACCGCTCGGCGACATCGTCGCGGAGATCCAGCCCGCGATCGCCAAGATGAAGCTGCCGGTCGGAACGGCGATCGCCTACGACGGCCAGATTCGCATGATGAACGAGACGAACGGCAACCTCGGCACCGCGATGTTGCTCGGCGTCGTCTTCATCTACATCGTGCTCGCCTCGCAGTTCGAGAGCTTCATCCACCCGCTGACGATCATGCTGACGCTGCCGCTCGCGCTCGTCGGCGCGATCCTGGCTCTGTTCATGGCCGGCACCACGCTCGCCATGGGCGCGATGATCGGCATCATCCTCCTGATGGGCCTCGTCACGAAGAACGCCATCTTGCTCATCGACCGGGCGATCGTGCGCGTCCGCGAGAACGGCGAGACACCCCTCGAGGCCGTCCTCGAGGCTGGTCCCGAGCGGCTGCGTCCGATCCTCATGACCTCCGCCGCGATGGTGCTGGGCATGCTCCCGACCGCGATCGGGCAGGGCGAAGGCTCGGAGTTCCGCGCACCGATGGCCATCGCGGTCATCGGCGGCGTCATCAGCTCCACGCTGCTGTCACTGCTCGTCGTGCCGGCCTTCTACGTCGCGATCGAGAACGCGAAGGGCTTCTTCCGCCGGCTGCGCGGGAAGCCCCCCGTCTCCCGTCGTGATCCTCCGGTGGAGACGGCACCGGCTCCGGCGGAGTGATTCAGGGCGGCGGCGCGCTCGACTGGCCGTTCCCGTTCAGTCCCCAACATTTGATCGTGCCGTCGTCGAGGACGCCGCAGGTGCTCTCGCGGCCGGCGGAGATGCCGACGAAGGTGCCCGACGGCACGGTCAGCTTCGCGTCCGCCGAGTCGCCCCAGCAGCGCACCGTGCCCGCGGACCGAAGGCCGCAGGTGTGCTTCCACCCGGCGCCCAACGAGGCGAACGTCTCACCGGCGGGGACCGCGCGCTGTCCGTAGGAGCTGTCGCCCCAACAGCTCGCGGTGCCCGCCGCGTTCAGCGCGCACGTGTGCCATGAGCCGGTGAAGACGCCGAGGTAAGAGCCCGTCGGCGGCGTCGACTGCGCGTAGACGTTGTCCCCCCAGCAGCGGAGCGTGTTGTCGGTCCGGAGCGCGCACGTCTGCTGCCAGCTCGCCCGCACGAGCTTGTACGACTCTGCAGGGACGCTGAGCTGGCTCTCGATGCTCCGGCCCCAACACACGACCGCGCCGGTGCTCCGCCGCGCGCACGTGTGCCACCCGCCCGCGCTCACCTCCACGAAGGACCCTGCGAGGACGGTCGTCTGGCCTTGGTCGTTCAGCCCCCAACACTCGACGGATCCGCTCGCCCGCAGACCGCAGGTGTGGTGCCACCCCGAGCTGATGCTCGTGAAGGCCCCCGCAGGCGGCGAGCTCCGACCGTCCGACGTCGACCCCCAACACTTCACGACGCCGTCGTTGCGCAGGCCGCACGCGTGATACCAAGCGGTCGAGACTGCGGTGAACTGCAGCACCGGCGCGGTGTCGACGCCCATCTTCGTGTCAGGCGCGGTGTCGACCGCGACGTCGGGCGCTGCGTACGTGTCCGGACGCGTGTCGGCCTTTGGCGCGTCGCCAGGCGCGGTGTCGACGATGGTGGTGTCGGCGATGGTGGTGTCGACGGCCGACGCGTCCTGCGTCGCCGTGTCGTTGGTCTCCGCGTCGTCGGTCGTCGCATCGTCTTCGGCGGCATCGGCCACGTCGTCGCTCGTCTTCGTGTCGCTCTTGGTCGTGAACCCGTCGAGCGAATCGTCGCCTTCGGCGCACGCCGAGAGCGCCCACGCGAGCACGCACGGGAGCAGGCGGCGGACCGCGCGTCGGAACATCACGCGGAAGCGTAGAGGAAGGAGGTCGTCGAGTCCCGTCACCCCGCGGAATTCGGCTCGCACGCCGCCTGGACGCGCGCTGTCGAGCGCGCTCGGCGTTCGTGGCTACGCTCCATGTTCGAGCGAATGACGAGCCCCTATCGCGATGAGCTGGCCGCGCTGCGGGAGGAGAACGAGCGACTGCGTCGAGCGGTCCGCCGCCGTCGCGCCCGCAACGTCGTGTTGGTGCTCCCTGCGGCGGGCGTGACGACGTTCGTCGCGCTGCAGGGGCTCCTCCCGCTGCTCAACGCGCCGAGCGATGGCCGCTTCTTCCTGGGTGTCGCCGGTGGCGCGCTCGTGATCGCAGCCGATCTCGCGTTTCTCGTCGCCGTCCTCGGACGTCCCGACGATGATGGCTGACGGCCCTCATTAGGTCAGAGCAGGTCGGAGCAGGTCGGAGCAGAGAGGAACGTTCGCATGGCCAAGGGCTTCGATTTCGAGAATGAGGCGGGCGAGAAGAGCTTCGCGTTCCTCAAGCGCGCAGCGTTGGTGCTCGTCACCGGCATCGTCGTTCTGTGGATCGGCTGCTCGTCGACGACGCGGGTCGACGCCGGTCACGTCGGCGTCCGCGTGAAGCTCGCCGGTTCGTCACGCGGCGTGCAGGACATGCCGACCGTGCAGGGCTGGGTGTTCTTCAACCCGCTCACCGAGCAGATCGTGCAGTTCCCGACGTCGGTGCAGAACGTCGTCTGGACGCAGACGCACACCGAGGGGAGCCCGCACGACGAGTCGATCACCTTCTCGTCGAGCGAGGGCGCGAGCGTGAACGCCGACATCGGCGTCGCCTTCCACATCGATCCCGCGATGGCGCCGAAGCTCTACGCGCGCTTCCGCCAGCCGAACCTCGGAATCCTCGCGAACACCTTCCTCCGCAACGCGGTGCGCGAGTCGTTCAACGAGTTCGCGTCGAAGCTGCCGGTCCAGGACGTCTACGGCGCGGGCAAGAACAAGCTCCTCGCGGACGTCACCCAGCGGGTGCGCGACACGCTGCTTCCGGAAGGGATCGTCATCGACCAGCTGACGATCAACGGGACGCTGCGTCTGCCCGAGAACGTCGTCGGCTCGATCAACCGCGCGCTCGAGGCGACGCAGAACGCGATCCAGGCCGAGAACCGCGTGCGGCAGATCCGCGCCGAGGCCGAGCAGGCGATCGCCAGCGCCACGGGTGCAGCGGAAGCTGCGCGCCACCGCGCGACCGGCGAGGCCGACGCCATCCTGATCCGTGCGCGCGCCGAGGCGAAGGCGAACGAGATCCTGCGCTTGTCCGTGACGCCGGCGCTCTTGTCGTATCGATCGCTCGAGAAGTGGGACGGGCGCTTGCCGATCTATCACGGCGGTGGACAGCTCCCGATGCTCACGATGGACGTGGGCAAGCTCGCCGAGCTGCCCGAGCCGGAGCGACGCAAGCGCCTCGACGAGCTCCTCGGCGTCGCGCCGCCTGCTGCTTCGGTGCATCCGGCGGTCTCGCCGCCGCCGGCCGCTTCGTCGAAGCCGTGACGTCTCCGCGCGCAATCGAGACGTGAGCGTCATGGGTGCGGTGTGCCGTCCGCACCGCCGATCCTTCGTTGCGCGCTCGCTACATCATCCCGAAGCAGGGCGCGCACCTGCCTTGTGGGGCGAACGCGCGAGCGTACTCACCACCATGTTTCTAGATTTCCCGAAGGCTCGCGCGTTGCTCCCCGCGACCACGCGCGTCGCCTCGTCGACGTGAAAGAGGATCACGATGCGTTCGAGCGCGAGGCTCCGATCGGCCGTTTTCGTCTCCGCCCTCGTGGCGTGTTCTCTTCCCGAGACTGCGCGCGCGCAGAGCGAGGGGTTCGCGCTCGAGCGCTTCGACCCTTCGGCGGCAGGCGATCCCTTCTTCGGCGTCCAGTCGCCGCACGTCTTCGCCGACACGCGTCCCAGCTTCATCGTCCTCGCGGACTACGCGCACGCGCCGTTGGTCCTGCGGCGGCGGAACGGCGACGAGATCGGCAAGCTCGTCTCGGATCAGCTCTTCGTCCACGCGACGGCGGCGATCTCGCTCCTCCATCGTGTGCTCTTTCACGTCGACGTTCCGTTCGTGACCCTCAACTCGGGAGGCTCGCCTTCGATCGGCGGGACCACGTTCGCTTCGCCGTCGTCGGCGGCGCTCGGTGACGTCAAGCTCGGCGCGCGCGTGCGGCTGATCGGCGACGTGCGTGATCCGGTCCAGGTCGCGTTCGCGACGTCGGTCTGGCTGCCGACCGGTAGCCAGTCCTCCTACGCGGGAGATGGTCGCGCGCGCGCGCTGCCGTCGGTGATCGTCGGCGGTCGACTCGGCGACGTGATCTACACCTCGACGGTCGGCTTCGCGTTGCGTCCTGACCGCGGCGTGCTCGACACGCCGGTGCAGAACGAGGCGACGTTCGGCGCCGGCGTCGCGCTGCTGTCGCTCGAGGACCGCCTGCAGATCGGTCCCGAGGTGTACGGAACGACGGCGGTCGGCAAAGGTCGGTCGGCGTTCTCCCGGAGCACCACCAGCGGTGAGCTCCTCCTCGGCGTGAAGTATCGCATGGGACCGTGGGTGGTCGGCGGAGCCGCGGGACCAGGTCTCGGCGTCGGGCTCGGGACCCCGGACGTCCGCGCCGTCGTGTCGATCGGGTACGCGGAGTGGGGTGACGCGCCGAAGAAGGTCGAGTCGGTCACGGTTCCGCCAAAGGATCGCGATGGAGACGGGATCCTCGACGGCGATGATGCGTGCGTCGACACGCCCGGCGTCGCGTCTTCGAATCCGAAGAAGAACGGATGCCCGAAGGATCTGGACGACGACGGAATCGCCGACCAGAGCGACGCGTGCCCCGACGTCGCCGGTCCGAAGAGCGATGATCCCAAGAAGAACGGCTGTCCCGACAAGGACGGCGACGGCATCGTCGATCGCGACGACGCGTGTCCCGAGGTCGCCGGCGTCGCCGACCCCGATCCGAAGAAGAACGGCTGCCCGCCCGACAAGGACGGCGACGGGATCGTCGACGCGAGCGACGCGTGCCCCGACGTGCCCGGCGTCGCCGATCCGGATCCGAAGAGGAACGGCTGCCCGCCCGACAAGGACGGCGACGGGATCCTCGACGCGAACGACGCGTGCCCGGATCAGCCCGGTCCTGCCGACCCCGATCCGAAGAAGAACGGCTGCCCGAAGGTGATTCTGACCGCCAAGGCGATCGTCATCACCGAGCAGATCCACTTCGAGTTCAACAAGGCCGCGATCCAGCCCGACAGCGACGCGCTGCTGCAGCAGATCGCGAAGGTCCTCATCGACCACCCCGAGCTGAAGAAGCTGCAGATCGAGGGGCATACGGACAACCAGGGCGGCGGCGCCTACAACATGACGCTCTCGCAGAAGCGGGCAGACGCCGTGAAGAAGTGGCTCGTCGATCACGGCGTCGCGGCCGACCGCCTCGTCGCGAAGGGGTTCGGCCTCACGAAGCCGATCGCCGACAACAAGAAGCCGGAAGGGCGTGAGAAGAACCGCCGCGTCGAGTTCAACATCCTCGACCCCAAGCCGCCGAAGGACGAGGTGAAGCCGTGAGCCGATGCGCGATCGATGCAGTGAAGACGCTTGTGCTCTCGGGTGCGACGTTCGCGATCCTCTCGACCGCTCTGCACGCGGACGCGGCCCTGTCCTTGCGGCAGAAGCTCGACGTACGCGGCGATGCCACGGCGATCGGGAGCACGCTCGCGTGGGACTGCGGCGCGGGCATCACGCCCCCGCCGGGGTCGACCGCGACGTGCACCGGCGCCCTCGAATCGGACACGGCGCCCGATCAGTACTGGCTCGACAACGTCGCCGCGAACACGGTGTTCCCGACGGACGCCCGCACCTCGGCGCAGCTCACGCTCCCGAACGGCGCGACCGTGAAGTACGCGCGCCTGTACTGGAGCGCGCTGAAGGATCAGGTCATCCCACCGCTCGGGCCCGACACGACGGTCACCCTCGATCGCCCGGGCGGGTTCTCGAGCCCCGTCATCGCCGACGCGACGACATTCAACACTGCGCTCGGTCCCGGCTCGCCGACGGTTTCATACATCGTCTATCAATCGTCGGCCGACGTCACCTCCACGGTCGTGACGAACGGCTCGGGCATTTATCGGCTGACGGGGGTCGAGGCCGTCGTCTTGAACGGCGTCTCGACCGAGACTGCGTACGCGGCGTGGACCCTGGTCGTCGTCTACGAGATCGCCGGCGCGGAGTACCGGCAGGTCACGCTGTACGACGGGCTCGATCTCGTCGACGACACGAGGAGCTCTTCGCTCACGTTCGACGGCTTCCGCATTCCCGCCACGGGCACGCCGCGGGGGAGCCTCACGGTCTGGGGCTACGACGGTGACGACACGATCACCGGCGATCGCCTCCGCTTCAAGGGGACGTCGCTGCTCGACGCGGCCGGGAGCGCGAACAATTTCTTCAACGGCTCGCGCAGCCTCTTCGGCGCGCCGGTCGTAGGCGTGGTCCCCGCGCTGTCCGGGCAGCCGCGCACCATGGCGGGGTACGATCTCGATGCCGTCGACGTGTCCACGCTCCTCTCCGGAGGGGACACGTCGGCGACGATGCTCGTCCCCGAGACGAGCGACAGCCTCTGGCTCGGCGGCGCGCTGTTCAGCGTCGCTTCGTCGGCGCCGAACCTCGTCGCGACGAAGTCGGTCGTCGATCTGAACGGCGGGGTGGTGAAGCCGGGCGACGTCCTCGAGTTCACCATTGCCGTCACGAACACCGGCGACGACGAGGCCACCAACGTCGTCCTCACGGATCCGCTGCCGCTCGGTCTCACGTACCTGCCAAACTCGCTGCGCCTGGTGACGGAGGCTGCGAGCTCGACCGACGCGGCCGTCGGCGCAAAAACCGATCCTCCCGCCGACGACGTCGCCGAGTTCGACGCCGCCACGCGGATCGTGCGTTTCCGCCTGGGGAAGGGGGCCACTTCGCTCCTCGGTGGGGCGCTCCCGGTCTCCGAGTCGACCTCGGTCGCCTTCCGCGTGACCGTCACCGGCGCGCCGGGATCGGTCGTGAACCAGGCGACGATCGTCGCGACCGGCAAGCTCGGCGCTCCGCCGACGACCTTCCTCACGGACGGTGATCCCACGACGATCGGCCAGCAGGGAACGACCGTCCCGGTGAAGGAGTGCGACGCGTCGGGCGGCTGTATCGCGACGAGCACCTGCGACCTCTCGACGAACATGTGTGTGTCGACGCTCGACGGTGGCGTCGATGCGGGGATCAGCGACGCGTTCGCTGCGGACTCTTCGAATGCGGACGCGCTCGGTGGAGATGGCTCCCTCGCGGACGCGGGTACGACCGATACGAGCGCAGCCGCGGACGGTGCGGCCTCCGACGGCGGGGCCGCGCTGGATGCACGAGGGGATGGCGCGACGGCGGATTCGGCAGCAGCCGATGGTGCTGCAGGCGATGGCGCTGCGACCGATGGCACCGCGGGTGACGGCACTGCGGGCGATGGAGCGGACAGCGCGATCGGCGACGGCGCGGGAGACGGAACGGTCCTCGCCGACGGCGGCGAGGACACGTCGGTCCCGAGCGATGCGGCGATCGACGGCGCAGTCGATGGTGCGCTCGTCGAGGATGCGCTGACGGACGGCGGCGACGCGGCCAATCCTCTCGACGACGCGGTCGCCGAAGGAGGAGGCTGCGCATGTCGCGTGAGCACCGCTCCGGCGAGCGACGCTCGTCTCGGCCTGGCAGCAGGGCTCGCGGTGATCGCGCTCCTCCGCCGCCGCTCGGTCACTTCATCCAAGCGCCGGTCATGATCCCGCAGACCTCGCGCACCTCGGCGAGCACCCCGCGCGCCACCTCGCGCGCGCGCTTCCCGCCTTCTTCGAGCACGCCCTCGACGAAGGCGTCGTCCTTCGCGAGCGCAACGCGCTTCTCGCGATACTGGGCGAACTTCGCCTCGTATGCGGCGTGGATGCGCTTCTTGATGTCGCCGTAGCCGACGCCGCCCGCGGTGTACGTCGGCTCGAACTCCGTCGCGCCGGTCGGGTCGAGGAGCTTGTAGAGGAGCATCAGCGTGTCGTTCGCGTCCTTTGGCTCCTCGACAGCCTTCGAGTCGGTGACGATCGCGGCGAAGTACGTCTTCCAGGCCTGCTTCTCGGTCATGCCGTCCGGGAGGAAGATCGGGATCGTGTTCTTGTAGCTCTTGCTCATCTTCGCGCCGTCGATGCCTGGGACGAGCGGCGCCTTCGAGAAGCGCCACTCGGGGCGCACCAGCACTTCGCGACCGAACGCGGTGTTGAAGTACTGCGCCATGTCCTGCGTCATCTCGACGTGCTGCTGCTGATCCTTGCCGACGGGCACCAGCGTCGACTTGTACGCGAGGATGTCGGCCGCCATCAGCACCGGGTAGTTGAAGAGACCCATCGACGGCTCGAGCCCCTTGGCGATCTTGTCCTTGTAGGACGTCGCGCGCTCGAGGAGCCCCTTGCCGGTGACACACGACAGGTACCACGCGAGCTCGGTCACCTCGGGCACGTCGCTCTGGCGGAAGAACGTGGCGCGGTTCGGATCGAGCCCGAGGGCGAGGTAGTCGAGCGCCACCCCGTGCGTGAGCGTGCGGAGCTCGTTCGCGTCTCGCAGCGACGTGAGGGTGTGCAGGTTGGCGATGAAGTAGAAGGCGCCGTCCGGCCGTCCCGCTTCAGCCTGCAGCTCGAGGTGCTGCGCGATCGCGCCGAAGTAGTTCCCGAGGTGCAGCGTGCCGCTCGGCTGGATTCCCGACAGGATTCGCATCGTCCGGGGAGCCTTGCCCATCGGCGTCAGCGGCGGAAGGATCCCGCGCGGATCACATCAGCACGCCGTGTTCGTTCGGCTGCATGGTGAACTGATCCCGAGGACGCGCGCGACCTATCCTCGCGTGCGTCGACGACAGAGCAGCATGGCAGCGACCGCGAGGGCGAGGAGGTCCGCGCGCGGCCTCACATCGGCGGAGCCGTACGCCATCGCGCAACCGCCGCCGTCCTCCGCAGCGGGCGGAGGGCCGCACTGTCGCGAGCTCGTGTCGCAGGTGAAGCCGCCGGCGCAGTCGGTCGACTTCGAGCAGGTCGACTGGCACGCTCCGAGCGCCGGCTCGCACGCGTACGGCGCGCAGTCGAACGACACTGCGCCCGCGGTCGGGCAGCGGGCGCCGAACGCGGTGCACAGCGCAGGGCCGACGCCGCTCGACGCGCTCACGCAACGGGCCGCGGCACACTGCGAGCCAGGCACGGCTCCGACGCATCTTCCGCCCGACCCACACGTGCCCGTGCACGACAGCGCGGCGCCGCACTCTCCGCGCAGATCGACGCCGAGCGGCTCCTCGGTGCAGGTGCCTACGGCGCCGGGCAGCGCGCACGAGTGACAGGTCTCGGTGCACGCGGTCGCGCAACAGACGCCGTCGACGCAGTGGCCGGTCGGGCAGTCCCCGTCGCGTGCGCAGCGTGCGAAGTCCGCGGGTACGACCGCCGGCTTCCCGGCCTCGGCGCGAGCGGCGCGTCGGTGCCGGCGTCGCTCGCTGCCGCGCAGGAGCCACCGACGCAGCTGCCGCTCGCGCATTCGTCGGAGAGGGCGCAGGCCCCTGCGGCCGTGGCGCCGCGGTAGACGTCCGAGGCCTCGGTCGACTCGCCCGCGCTGTTGAAGGCCCCCGCGAAGAAGATCGCACCACCTGGAATCGGGTGCGCGCAGAAGTACTCGCGGGGGTTCCGCATGACGCCGACGTCGGTCCACTGCGTATCGCCGTCGAGCCGCTCCACCGTCTTCAGCGGCTCGCCGCCGGCGACGAGCAAGGCGCCGCTCGTCAACGTGACCACGGAGTGCCCTGCGCGCGCATGGAGCATCGTCGGTCCATCGCTCCACGTGTTGGTCGGGGGGTCGTAGATCTCGGTCGTCGACAGCCGCTGCTTCGTCGCATCGTACCCGCCGATGAGCAACACGCGGCCGTCGCGAAGGAGCGCTGCTGCGGGATCCTTGCGCGGCCCCTTCATGGTGCCGGTCACCGACCAGGACGTCCCGTCCGCCGTGAGGACCTCGCCGACGTCCATTACGTCGTCGCCGACGACGAGCACTCGGCCGTCGATCATGCGAACCACGCTCATGGATACGCGCGACGACGCGTTCAGCGGCGGTCCGTCCTGCCAGGTACCGGTCTTCGGGTCGAACACCTCGGTCGCGCGGCCGACCGTGTACCTGCCGCCGAACACGATCACGCGGCCGTCCTTCAGGAGGGCAGACCCGTGGAGGCCGCGCTCGGTCTTCAGCGCGCCGGTCGCGCGCCAGAGGTTCGTCCGCGGATCGTAGAGCTCCGCTGTCGACAGGAGGTAGCCGCCGGTGACGAGGACCTCGCCCGTCGCGAGGGTGATCGCGGAGTGGTCGACCCGACCGCTGCTCATCGCCGCGAGCTGGCCGAACTTGTTCGTTGCCGGATCGTAGGCCTCGGCAGTCGAGAGAAAAGTGCCCTGCTGCGCGGGGCCACCGACGACGACGATGCGGCCGTCACCGAGCCTGGCGCACGACATATAGGGGCGCGTGGTGCTCATCGGGCCACCGGGCTCGATCACCCGGAGCTGGGCGCGCGCCAGCACGTCGTCGTCGCGCTCGTGCATCGCGCAACCGACGAGCGCGAACGCGCAGAACACGGCGGCTCCCCTCCGCATGCGCAGCAGGCTAACCGAGATCGTCACTTCACGGTGCGAGACAACTTCAAGCGAATGGCACCCCGCGCGCCCTCCTCGACCAACTCGCCCTTCTGTGTGACCACGATGCGGCCACGCCCGGCGAGCGCGAACGCCGCCTCGCGCACGGTGACCTTGCTGCGATCGCACTTCCCGGTGGGGCGTGCGGCGAGCGGTAAGGCGTCGGCGGTGCAATCGGGGTCGTAGACCAAGCGACGCATCCGTCGACATTGTGTCCGGCCTCCGTCTCCCCGTCGACCGGCGGAGCTGTAAGGTCCGCCGTGGACCGCGCGTTGTCGGGTCGATGCGTACCTCCCTCCTCGTGCCTGTCGTCCTCGTCTCGATCTTGGCGAACGGCGCGTTCGGATGCTCGAAAGCCGAGAGCTCCGCGCGTCACGCCCTCGCCGGTGCCCCCGCCGCGGCAGCCCCCAAGGCCGCGGGGGATGCCGACAAGTCGGGGTCGCTCGCGCGCAAGCCGATGCTCGAGATCCGCGTCGAGCTCGCCGTCGACGTCGCGTCGGCGAGGGAGGCTTCGGACTTCACGCGGTCGTTGACGCAACACGCGGCGCGCGCGTCGGGCTTCGTCGAGCAGTCGACGTCGGACGCGTACGGAGCACACCTCGTCTTGCGCGTTCCCGCCACGGAGCTCGAGGCGGTGCGTGCGCTCCTGACGGCGAATGGCACGCTCGCGCGGGAGACCCACACGGCGAAGGACGTGACCGACGCCGTGATGGACGTC
>JBKJQC010000533.1:0-20915 GCA_046593995.1 Polyangiales bacterium | reverse complement strand
ACTCGCTAGAACGAGTCTGAAATCGCGCGACAGGCAACTGTCGCGCGCTTTCCTTTTTTGTCGTTCGCGTCAGGTGTCGCTGCATCCCGAGAGGAACACGGAGGCGCGGAGGCACGGAGAAGAGAGGAGGCGAGACTGGAGAGTGCTGCCGCGCGCGAGCATCTGTCGCCTCGGATGCCGTCAGCACCGGCAACCCGTGTGCAGGAGCCTCGACGCGCGGAAGCATCGACACGCGGCGATGACATCGTGGCGGCGGTCGGCAGACTCTCTCGATCTCCTCTCGCCTCCGCGCCTCCGTGCCTCCGTGTTCCTCTCGGAGGGCGCGGCGATGACGTCTCAGGGGACCAGCACGAGCTTTCCTCTGACCTCGCGGCGCGCCATGCGCTCGAGCGCTTCGCCGGCGCGCGCGAAGGGGAACGTGCCGTCGACATGCGGGCGGAGCTTTCCTGCTGCGATCCAGCGAAAGAGCTGCTCGCAGTTCGCGCGGTTCCTCTGTGGCTCGCGCATCGCGAACGAGCCCCAGAACACGCCGACGATCTGGCAGCCTTTGAGCAGCGTGAGGTTGAGCGGGATCTTCGGGATCTCGCCCGCGGCGAACCCCACGACGAGATAGCGCCCCTCCCACGCGATCGAGCGCAGGGCTGGCTCTGCGTAGGGGCCGCCGACCGCGTCGTAGATCACGTCGAAGCCCTTGCCGCCGCTCAGCGCCTTCGCTCGCTCCTTGAGATCTTCGCGGGAGTACACGATGCCGTCGTCCGCGCCGCGCTCCTTGCAGAAGGCGATCTTCTCGTCGGTCGAGGCGGCCGCGATCACGCGTGCCCCGAGCGCCTTGCCGATCTCGACGGCCGCGGTGCCGACGCCTCCCGCCGCCCCGAGCACCAGCAGGCTCTCGCCGCTCTTCAGGTGCGCGCGATCGACGAGCGCGTGGATCGTCGTCGCGTACGCGAGCAACGTTGCGGCGCCGATCTCGAACGAGATCGCATCGGGGAGCTTCACCACCGAGAGCTCGGGGACGACGACCTTCTCGGCGAACGCGCCGTGGATCATCGTCGACGCGACGCGATCCCCGACGGCGACCGAAGTCACGCCCGCGCCGACGGCGGAGACGACACCGGCCACCTCGCCGCCGGGGACGAAGGGAGTCGGCGGCTTGAACTGGTATTTGCCCTGCGACAACAGCACGTCCGGGAAGTTCACGCCCGCGGCGCGCACCTCGATGGCGACCTCGCCGCCGCTCGGCTCCGGCTCGGCGAGATCATCGACGCGGAGGCCCGAAGGGCCGATCAGCTCGTGGACACGGACGGCGCGCATGACCGCACGTTACCAGCACGATGCGCACGTCCGCGATAGGCTCACTCTGCCTTCACCCCGAGGAGACTTTCCATGCGCATCCCTTCCTTCGCTCTGATCGCCGTCGTCGCCCTCTCTGCATGTGGCTCGGAGGCGGTCACGGAGACCAGCATCGATGATGCCGCGACGGGTAGCGACACGACGTCGACCGGCGGGGACGGGGCCGCGACCACCGACACCCGCACGACCGCCGACGGGACGAGCGGCGGTGACACCAACACGACGCCCACCGACACGGCGACGGGCGTCAGCGACACGACGTCGCCCCCCGGCGACTCCGCCGGCGGGATCAACTGCGGCAACAAGACGTGCACCGGCGGCCAGGTCTGCTGCGTGACGACCACCGGGGGGGGAGCGACGTCCGAGTGCGCGGCCTCGTGCGCCGACGGCGGCATCGCGATCACGTGCGACGGACCGGAGGACTGCACCGGCGGCAAGATCTGCTGCGCGACCGTCGAGCTGACCGGCACGCTGCTCGCGTGCACGTTCAAGCAAGGGTCGGCCGAGTGCAAGGGCGCCTGCGCGTCGATGGTCCCCTTCAGCTGCACGGGCACGGCGACCGTGCGCCCGTGTCACGCCGCCGCCGACTGCACCGAGGCGAGCTACAACAAGTGCTGCACCTTCGAGCGCAACGGCACGGTCGCCCAGTTCTGTGCGCCGCAGCAGGCGCAGGCCGCCGCGAAGAGCTGCCTGTAGAGCGGGCTCGCAACGAGCGCCTCGGCTATCGTCTCGGGCATGCGAACCAAAGCCGCAGTCGCGTACGAAGCCGGGAAGCCGCTGGTCGTCGAGGACGTCGAGCTCGAAGGGCCGCGCGCGGGCGAGGTGCTCGTCGAGATCAAGGCGACGGGCGTCTGTCACACCGACGACTTCACGCGCAGCGGCGCCGATCCCGAGGGCTTGTTCCCCGCGATCTTCGGCCACGAAGGCGCCGGCGTGGTGGTCGACGTCGGCGCCGGCGTGACCTCCGTGAGGAAGGGTGATCACGTCATCCCGCTCTACACGCCCGAGTGTCGCGGCTGCAAATCGTGCCTCAGTCGAAAGACCAACCTCTGCACCGCGATCCGCGCGACGCAGGGGAAGGGCGTCATGCCGGACGGCACGAGCCGCTTCTCGATCGGCAAGACGAAGATCCACCACTACATGGGCTGCTCGACGTTCGCGCAGCACACGGTGCTGCCGGAGATCGCGCTCGCGAAGGTCCGTGAGGACGCGCCGTTCGACAAGATCTGTTACATCGGCTGCGGCGTCACCACCGGCATCGGCGCAGTGATCTGGACGGCGAAGGTCGAGCCCGGAGCGAACGTCGTCGTGTTCGGGCTCGGCGGCATCGGTCTCAACGTCGTGCAGGGCGCCCGCATGGCAGGCGCCGACAAGATCATCGGCGTCGATCTGAACCCCGCGCGTGAGGAGCTCGGTCGACGCTTCGGCATGACGCACTTCGTGAACCCGCTCTCGTCGATCGGGGACATGAAGGACCTCGTGCCGCACCTCGTCGAGCTCACCGGCGGCGGCGCCGACTACAGCTTCGAGTGCGTGGGGAACGTGACGCTGATGCGACAAGCGCTCGAGTGCTGTCACCGCGGCTGGGGCGTGAGCGTCATCATCGGCGTCGCCGGCTCGGGGCAGGAGATCGCGACGCGCCCGTTCCAGCTCGTCACCGGCCGCGTGTGGAAGGGCTCAGCCTTCGGCGGCGCGAGGGGGCGCACCGACGTCCCGAAGATCGTCGACTGGTACATGGAGAAGAAGATCGACATCGACACGCTGATCACGCACAAGCTGCCGCTCGCGCGCATCAACGAGGCGTTCGACCTGATGCACGAGGGGAAGTCGATCCGGACGGTCGTCGAATTCACCGGCGCGTGACGCTCACTTCTTCGTGAGCTTCTCGAGCTCCGCGAGCTGCTCCGGCGTCAGCGCGCCCCCGAGCTCCTTCGCCGCGGCCATCAGCTCGGCGGGATCGATCCCACCCGCGCCGCTCGGACTGCTGCCGCGCGCGCCGGCGACTTCCGTGGCGGCGCCGAGCATCTGCGCGGCGAGCGCGTTCAGCTTGTCCTCGCCGCCGAGCGCGTCGGCCATCGCCTTCTGCATGTTGGCGAGCGCCGAGTAGTCACCGCTCGCGAGCGCCTTCTGGATGTCGGCCAGGTTCGGGCCGATCGCCTGCATCGCGGCGCCCATCATCGCGTCGAAGCTCCCTGCGTCGGCGCCGGTGAGCGTCGCGGGGACCTCGCCGGCCTCGGCCTTGCGGATCCACTCGCCGGCCTCGCCGATCTCCGCGATGACGCCCTCGTAATCCTTCGACTTGGGCTCGGCCACGTCCGGCATGATGAAGACGCCGCGCGGATCGTCGTGCGGGTCGAGCGCGTCGCCGATGCTCGATCGCAGACCGAAGGCGAGCATCTCGGGCTCGCCGCCGAAGGCGATGCCGGTGTGGACGAGCGCGCCGTCGGACAGCGCCTTTGCGTGGAGGCGCTCGGCCAGCGAGAGGTTCTTTCCCTTGAGGAGCGCGATGACGTGGATGCCCATGGAGGCGCGCATCGTAGCGCGTACCTCGCCGGACCGTCACCCGGCGGTGATGCGCTTGATCTTGATGACCGGCTTCAGCGTGAACGCGCAGCCGCCCGTCTGATCGACCGACTCCTTCACGTCGAAGTCGACGACGACCTTCGTCGTCTGCCCATCGACGGCATCAATCGCCTTGAACGGGTGGTTGATCTTGATTCCCGTCGAATCTACCGAAGCCACGTCGAGCTTGCAGGTCTCACCGGTCTTCAGCACGACCTCGTTCTTGCCGTTCGGGTCGATGAACAGACGGATCTGCGTGATCTTGCCGTCGACCTCGATCTCGCCGAGCGGCGCGGTGACGTCGTTCTGCAAGGAGAGGAGATCGAAGGTGCCGGGCGTGCTGGTGATGCGACGCCAGCTCTTCTCCTCGATCTTCGAGGCGTCTCCATCCTTGCCGACCACATGCACCTCGACGGCCGAGAGCGTGACGGTGACGCGCTCGAGCGTCGCGAGATCGGGCGGAGCGTCGGTGAGCTCCAGCGCGAGGACGGCGCCTCCGTTGCCGCAGCCAGCGAGCGCGAAGCTCGCTCCGAAGAGGGTAAGTGACGCGATGACGGGGAATGCGATTCCGAGTTTCATGAGGTCTCCTCCTTGCGGGGACGAGCGGTGAGAGAGCACCGCGCGTGCCGCGCAGGGGTGCGAAGGCGCGGGCCCGCCGTGACATCGCGATCCGCCTGTTTTCGGCCCGATCCGCGAGGTGCGCAGCGCGCTACGCGGTCCGTGGTCCCACAGCGTCGCCGACGCGCGACAGCGCCTGCGACTACATGATCATCGCCGCTGTAAGGTCCGCGGCGTCCGAACCGTTGTCCGTCCTCGATGCAGGCCAGGCATAGTGTCGCCATGCGGCTCGGCGTCACGGTGGTCGCCTTCGTGGGCGCGCTCGTCTCGCGCGTCGCCCACGCGAGCCTCCCGCGCGAACCGCCCGAGGACTGCCGGGATCGTGCGGCGCGCCTCGAGATCGCTCCGTGGGTCGCGCTCGGAGGAGGCATGCGCATCGACGACGCGGGCCAACGCGCGATCGGAGTCCTGGCGGCCGACGCGGCGCTGACGCTCCCGATGATCTCGGCACACCGGATCGGCTGGTGGACGACGCCAGGGACGACCGACTTCGCCTCGTTCGACTTTCCCGCCGGCTTACGCCTCGAGCTCAATTCTCACGAGCTCAATCAGTCGCACTCCGACTTCTTCGGCGTCGGCGGGCGCTACACGGCGTCGCTCGACACTGGCGTCGGAGTGCGCTTCGGGGCCGACGGCAATCGAGGGCTGTTCTGGCGCACTCGCGTCGCGTTCGGCTTCACGGCGCCGAACCGCCTCTATCACCTCTACGGCGCGCAGCCCGTCTGTCGATGCGAGCGCGTCGACGAGCAAGAGGTGCAGGACGTGCAGGACGTGCAGGAGCCCAGGCCGAAGGACTGTCGTCCGGCGATGGGTGAGGTGTCGGGAGTCCGTCCGTTCGTCGCCTTGCAACGCGCGTTCGACGCGAGCTTCACCGAGGTGACCTTCGGGCTCTCGTTCGAGACGATCGGCGCAGGGTGGTGGATCGGCGCCGGCCTGTGACCGTCACGGCCTTGGAGGAGACGCGAGGAGCAGGCGATTCTTCGGCGTGATCGAGGCGGGGATGGTCTGCGTGTGCACCTCGAACCCGTGCGCGCGGAGGCGTGCGGCGCGCGTGACGTCGACGGCGAGCGCGCGGTCCATCCAGCCGGCGAGCCCTCCGTCGTCGTTCTCGGGCTCGTGGCAGCAGGGGAGGA
Source organism: Polyangiales bacterium (assembly GCA_046593995.1). Lineage (GTDB taxonomy): Bacteria > Myxococcota_A > Polyangia > Polyangiales > JADJMO01 > JALHOE01. The sequence goes on along the minus strand of JBKJQC010000533.1, from coordinate 15,252 downwards.
CGACGACGCGCACCCGGGCCGCGATCGCGCGCGCGAGGATGGTGTCGGTCAGAGCGCCGCACGCGTGGGCCGAGACCACGACGTCGCCGGTCTCGAGCGGGACGTCTTCGAGCGACGCGGCCTCGAGGCTCATGCGTCCCGCGAGGCGCGGCCATGCGGCGAGCAAGGCGGTCGATACCGTCATCGCAGAAGGAGGAATGGCAGGATCGACCGCGATGGCCCTCTTCGAGCTGTCGTCGAGGAGCAGCATCAGATGGGCGAGGAGCCCGTGGCCGCATGCGAGGTCGACGACGCGGCCGCCGCGGAAGCGACGACGCGTCCGCCGCGCGACCTCCCACGACTCGTAGAGCTCCTTCCGCGGCAGCACGCCCGCGCTGCACACCACGCGCGCGACGCGGTCGAACAGCGTCTCGCTGGGAAAGCGCGCGAGATCGTGGTCCGTCAGCCGCGCGCGGCTCGCCCGATCGAACATCACTCGCACTTCGGCTGGGACGATTCCTTCGGCAACGTCGCGGCGACCACCAGCCGCTCGTCGATGGAGCCCTTGCCCGTATCGGACACGACGAGCTCGAGCTCCCCGCCGTCGGCCGCTGCGATCTCGAGCGCCGAGCGGACGAAGACCTCGTACTCCTTCGTCGGCGACTCACCGAAGTCGCTGCCGTTCGCCTTGTAGACGAGCTGGATCGCGACCGTGTGCCGCGTGTTGCCGACGGAGCCGGTCCATTGCGGCGGCGTGGTGCTCGCCTTCGGGAGGAGCTCTTTCATCTCGGAGTCGGTGAAGAGCGTCGCGCCGTCGAGGAGCACACACGCGTCGGTGAGGCGGAACGGCGCTGCGACGGTGTTCTTGACGCGGATGGTGTACACGGCGCTCGAGCCCGAGGGCGCGTGGTAGAGCATGCCGCCGCAGCTCCCGAAGTCCGACGCCTTCGGTGGCGGCAGCGCGGCGCACGCGCGCGTCTTCTTGCCCAGCATGCAGGCGGGCACCACGACTGCGCAGAGGACGAGCAGGTGAATCGGACGCAGACTCATGACGCTCATCGACAGTTGGCGACGGTGCCGAGATGGGTGGGACGCTTCGGATCGGTGGCCGCCGGATCGGGACGGATGTCGATCACCGAGTCGCCGCCGAGCTCTGCGGCGGCGGCGCGGAAGCCGTCGTGGGGGAACGTCTTCTCGCCGAACGACCACGCGCGCACCTGGCCCAGGGTGTGGCAGCTCGGCGGTGGCTTCTCCGCCCCCGCGTCGACGCCGTAGAGGACGACGCCGGCGCCGACCGACGCCTTGTCCGCCTTCGTGCCGCTGAGGAGCTCGTGACCGCCCGTCGCGCAGCCAGCCAAGAGGACGAGGACGATGAAGCGAGGCATGCGCGTCATGGTAGCGCTTGGACCCGCGGAGAGGGTTCGAACGTCGCCGCGAGAGGCTTGTGCGTGATGCGGATCGACGACCGACGCCTCCGGCGCGTGCGCGACGCCGCCTCCGAGCGTGAAGGATCGACGGCTGCTCTGTGACGTTCGCGCGAGCGCCGAGGCGGGCTTCGGCGACGTCGTGAGGTTCAACGCGGACGGCGTAGGTGGTCGAGGACCACGCCGGCCGTACCGCAGACGGTGATTCCCGAGCCGCTGCCGATCATGTCGGGTCGGTAGTCGCTGAAGACCCAGCGACCATCGCTCTCCGGTCCGTCGGGCGCGCGTGGAAGCGACATCTGATGGCGCGCCGCGTGCTGTGCCGCCGCTGCGATCGCTTCGTCCTTGGTGATCGGTGTAAACGCGACGTCGGGCCGCGGTGACACGGAACGATGAACGATGTCGCCGTTGCGTTCGTTCATCACGTACTCGACGAGCGCGCGCGCCCAGCCGACGTCGATGGTGAACGTGATCTCGCGTCGACCCCACCAGCGGTAAGAGGTGTGCTCCTCGACCACTTCGAACGGAGTGTCTCCGTACATCGCGGCGCAGTCGTCCTTCGCGGCGAGGAGCAGGGCGGTGCGGTTCCGAATCGGCGTCTCCGCCCGCGGCGACCGGGGCGGGGCCTCGGGACGATACGGATCGCCCGGCCTCGGGTGGAGGACGGCGCCGCTGTGATCGCAGATCACGACTGTCTGCGGCATTCCGAAGATGCGGTTATGGACGTACCAACGGCCGCCGTGGTGCAGCGCGCTGACGTCATCCCACATGCTCCAGCCTGCGCGATGCGCGAAGTATTTTGCGATGCGGGCCGCGGCCTGCTCGTCGAGCAAGATGAGCTCGGAGCCGGTGCGTGGAATCTTGGCCACGCCGACGACTTCGCCCGTCTTCGTGTCGATCACCACTCGAGCGAGTGCGGGCTCCCAACCGACGTCGATCACGAGCTCGACGCGCGTGCGACGCCACCATGTTCGGAACCGCCGTTCGGACACGACGGAGAACGGAGTCGCACCCCACCCGCTTCCGAGGTCGTCGCGTGCAGCTTCGATGATCTCGTCTCGTGCGAGCATCACTTCTTCTCCGCCTTCTTGCTGGCGTTCTCTTTCTCGATCTGATCGATCACTTTTGCCTCGACGAGAACCGCGGTGTACGTCACGCCGCCGACGACGACGGTCCCGATGGCGACCTCCGAGGCGACGCCGATGCGAAACAATGCGGGATCTGTTTCTAGTGGCCAGGAGTACGAAGCGGGCATGAGCTTCACGTAGCCATTGGTGACCGGAAACTTCACGCCGGTCATGACTGACTTCGCGCTCAGACCATTCACCTTCACCTGTGCGTACGTCTCGGCTGCGGCCTCCTCGACGTAGCGGAGCGCGCTCGACTTCGCATACGCGGTCATTCTCAAACCCGCACGGACGTCGCGCAGGTCGTTGAGCGTCTTCGGCGACAACACCGAGTGGACCAGCTCGTGGTGCTTCACGAGCGCGACGTCCTTCGCGCTGCCGTGCGGCGAGTACTTCACGTTCCCGTAGGGGTCGGTGGTGCCATAACCGGCAGGCAAGTCCGCCTGCGCGGTCACCGTCGGCTGGTACCGCCGGAACTTCACGCCGAGCGCGCCCTCGGTCCGCGAGAGCGCCGCCTCGTGCTCGGGCGAGATCGGCTTGCCCGCCTTGATCAACCCGCGCGCCTCGGTCACCAGCTTCGCGTCCTTCTCGATCGCCCGCGCCCGATGCAAGAGCGTGATCACCTCCTGCGGCGACTTCCCGGTGCGCTTCGCGATCTCGACGATCACCTCCGCGCTCTTCGCGCCCGCGCCGAGGACCTTCGACGCGTAGGGGATCACGAGCAGCACGGCGCCGACGACGCGGTCTTCGGTGGGGACGTCCATCCCGATGCCGCCGAGCGTCTTGCCCGTCGCGATCTCGAGCGCGGACCAGAGCTGACCGACCACCGGTGTCATCTTCAACCCCAGGTCGACGGCGGTCGCGACGGGGATCGAGACGTTCCCCACCAGCGCAGTCGGCGTGATCCCGAGCGGCACCGGCACCTGCAGCTGCTTCGCCTTGTCGTTCGCCGCGAGCTCTCCAACCCGTAGCCGGAGCTCGTCGACCTTCTTCTGCTCGTCCGCGGCCTTGCGCGCGGCGACGATCGCGGAACCGGTCTTCACCGCGTCGGCGTGCAGCGCCGCGTACTTCGGCTCGTTCTTCCGGCTCGCGACGTACGCCGTGTACTCGGCCACGTACTTCTCGACCTCCGCGGTCGTCATGTGCGCCTTCTCGATGCCTTGGCCGAGGGTCACGCCGCTGTCGGCCAGCATGGTGGTCGCGGTTTTGGGAGCAGCAGGCTTGGTGCCCGCGGTGCCCTGACGCTCGTGGAGGACGACCTCGATGCGCCCGAACAGCTTACGGTCCGCGTCCGACGCGGTGCCCTTCGCGATGCTCGGGCGCATCCCGAGGTAGGTCTTCTCGAGGAGCCCGTCCGGCCAGAGCGACGGGTCGATCGATGCGATCGACGTCGGCGGCGGTTTCCACGTGGTCGGCGCCGGCGTCTGCAGCTCGAGCGCGACCGCTTTGGGCTTCGGCGACGGCTGCGGCTCCGCCGGCCCGACCGGGGTGTAGAGGTTCTTCTTCGACGGATCGAGGGAGAGCGAATCGGACATCGACATGGGTCGACACCAGCCGCCCGCGAGTTGCGTGGCTCAGTGTCCGGTCAGGACCACCTCCACGCGCAGGCGGCCTGTCTCGTCGGTGATCCGCACCCTCAGCGTTCCGGCGGCGCGCGCGACGTGGGCCTCGCAGGCGACGATCACGCCGGTCTCTGCGAACGGGACGTCGTGGGCTCGGAAGTACGGGGCTCCGTCGGTCGAGCAGAACGCGACGTCGATGGTGCGCGCGTCGGCGAGGTCGACCGGGACGTGCGCGATCACGAACGCCTCGTCGGCGAACGCGACGTCGATCACGCCGTCCTGCGGGTGGTGCTCGCTCAGCTTCCTCGTCGCGCGGAGCGACGCGAGCGCACGCGCATCGATCACCGGGAGCAGCGGGCCGAGAGCGGCGCGCGCACGGAGACCGGCGCGGACCTCGACCACGCGTCGGGCATCGAGCGCGAGCGCGTCGTCGTCGAAGAGCCTCGCCTCGAACGCCTCGGCCTCGTCGTCCGACATCTCTTCGGAGAGATAGCGCAGGACCTCGTTCATCGGTCTCCTCCCTCGACGCAGCGGAAGAGCGCCGCGAGGGCGCGGTGACGAACCACCCGGACGTTGGCCTCGGTGAACGAGAGCGCCGCCGCGATGGTGGGAGCGTCCTCGTCGTCGACGAAGGTCCGTACGATCACCTCGCGCGCACGACCGCCGAGCGCGTTCACGCACGTCCAGAGCTTGTGCGCGTCGACGAGCGGCTCGCGCTCGAAGACTTCGTCGGTCGAGAGTCGCGAGAGCGCGCGATCGGTACGCTCGTCGGAGCGCGCGCGTCTGCGGATCAGGTTGCGACAGACGCCGAGGAGGAAGCCGCCGAGTCGTTCGTCCTCGCGCAGGCTCCCTTCGCGGAGTGCGCGAAGCATGGTGAGTACGGCTTCCTGCGCGAGGTCGTCGGCGTCTCGACTCCCCGCGCGTCGCAGGAAGAAGACCTGCGCCACGGGGACAAAGCGGGCGCACAGCGCCTCCTCGGCCGTGCGATCGCCAGCGCGGGCTCGTTCTACCAGCGTGACGACCTCCGAGGTGTCCACGCGGACACGATGCCACGAAATCTCCTCGCATCGCGCATGTAACGACGACGCTCCTGCGGGCACCGCGTGCGAGGCGATGGCCGAATCCGATGCAACGCCGCGGCGAGATCGGTGACCTCCAGGAGCATGTCCGACCCAGTCACGGCGTTCCGCGTCGCGGAGCGCGCTCTCTTCGCCCATCACGGCTTCGACGCGAGCGAGCGCAGCTTCTCCTTCAGGGGAGGGATGATGCGCGCGCTCGACGTCGGCGACGGCGTCCCGACGCTCTTCGTGCACGGCGGTGGAGGGTGCGCTGCCATGTGGGCGCCGCTCGTGGAGGCGCTGCGCGGTCGCCGCTCCATCCTCGTCGATCGCCCGGGGTTCGGCCTCAGCGCGTCGCAGGATCTCCGGGCCGTCGACTTCCGGCAGCACGCGACCGAGGTCCTCTCGGCGACGCTCGACGCGTTCTCGCTGCCTGCGGTGGACGTGATCGCAAACTCCATGGGGGGGTTATGGAGTCTGTGGCTCGCGCTCGATCGGCCCGAGCGCGTGCGGTCGCTCACGCTGATCGGCGCGCCCGCGTTCACCGGTGGCGGATCCGCGCCGCTGCCGCTCCGGCTCCTCGGTCGTCCCGGGCTCGGTCGCGCGATGATGGCGCTCGAGGGCGCCTCGCCCGCGCAGGTCGACACGCTGTGGCGGCGCATGGGGCACGAGCCGAAGGCGCTCTCGCCGGCGATGCACGCGCTGACGCTCGCGCTCGAACGGCTCCCGACCTACGGCCCTGCGTGGCGTGGTCTGCTCGCGCGCATCACGCGGCTCGGCGGCCCGAAGGACGACTGCGTGCTGCGTGACGACGAGCTCGCGCGCATCGCGGTGCCGACGGCGGTCGTCTGGGGGAGCCACGATCCGTTCGGCGGAACCGAGATGGGGCAATCGATCGCGCGCACGCTCCGTGGATCCTTCGCCATCGCGGGGCGCGGACATCTCCCATGGCTCGACGATCCGCGCGGGTGCGCCGCGAGCGTCCTGCCCGTCGCGTTGTCCCAGGTGGCCTGAAAAAAAAGAACGGGGCGAAGCACTCGGCTCCGCCCCGTCCGTGCGCTCTTCACGAGCGCAATCGATCACGCGACGCGCAGGATCTCGCGTTCTGCAGCGAGCCAATCCTCGAGCGGGTGACCGTTGCGGCCACCGCGGGAGAGGAACAGCTCGAACGCGCGACGCGCGATCTGTTCGTGCGACGCGCGCACGATCGGCTTCGCGGCCATCGTCATCGGTTCGACGAGGACGCGCTCAGCGGCGAGCACGGACTCGTTCTTCACGAGGACCGGCTCTCGAGCGGGCGGCGCGACGGCGTGGGGTGCTTGGGGAGGGGACGACTTCGACTTGGTGGTTCGCTTCGCCATGACGTGCGCGGCATAGCGAGCGTGCGTCGATCGAGGCAACAAATCCGTCGGCTGATCTCGGCGAGCCTTGTCGCGCAGAGGTGAGCTCCGCGCTCGCGCTCGCTCTCAGAGCCAGCGGCGCACGTCGACGACCGCCATCCCTGCCGCGTGGGCGGCGCGGATCCCGAGGTCTGCGTCGTCGTAGACGACGCAGCGCGCGGGCTCGACCTCGAGCAAGCTCGCAGCGCGCAAGAAGATGTCGGGCGCCGGCTTGCCGTGCGTGACCTGATCCGCGCCGACGAGGACCGAGAACAGCCCGTCGATCCCCGCGGCGCGCAGCGTGCGCTCGACGATGTTCGTCACGTTGCCGCTCGCGACCCCGAGCTTCTTCCGACCGTGCTCACGACGCGCGATCTGCACCACCACCTCGATCGCGGCGTCCTCGGAGGGCGTCGCCTCGCGCGCGAGGTAGCGACGATCCTTCTCGCGCGCGATTGCGATCGCGTCGCACGACACGGCTTGCTCGCGCGCGAGCGTCTCCACCGTCGCGAGCGAAGGCACGCCGGCGAGCGCGTGGAAGCGATCGTGGCTCAGCGTGATGGAGACCGTCGCGAGCGCCTCGCACCACACGACATAGTGGCCGGGCATGGTGTCGACGAGCGTGCCGTCGCAGTCGAAGATCAACGCGTCGTACGCATCCGGGATGGGGAGGGTGGGATCGTGCTGCATGGGTGCGGGCGTGTATGCGAGCAGCATGCTATTCGTCTCGGTCCGTGTCATCCGTCGTCGGACTCGACCAAGTGCTCCCTCGGGCCCCCGGAGTGGACCTGAACGTCGCGCGGCTCTACCGCGCCACCTTCCTCTTCGGGGTCGCGTGCGGAGTGTCGATCGCACTGAGCTCGCTGCACCTCGACGCGAACCACTTCACGAAGACGCAGATCGGCACGCTCGCCGCATGGTTCGCCTCGGGCGTCGTCTTGATGTCGCTGCCGGCGGGCGCGCTCATCCGCCGCTTCTCCGCGCGCAACACGCTCCTCGCGTTCATGATCATCTACGCGGGGTGCATCACCGCGTTCCCCTTCTTCCCGGGCTACGGTGCGATCGCGGGGATCCGCATGGTCGACGGCGCGTGCTCCGTCGGGATCTGGGTTTCGTCGGAGACCATCTTGCTCAGCCGCGCGGGTGAAGGCCGCAAGGCGCACGTCACGAGCTTGTACGCGATCTGGCTCTCGTCCGGGTACATCGCGGGCTCGCTGCTCGCAAAGACGATCGTCGCGTTCTTCCCGATGCGCGACGCCTTCGTGGCGGCCGGCGCGGTCTCGCTCTTCGCGTTCGCCTACGTCTTCACGCGCTTCGCCGACGACGGGCTCGGCCGCGAGCTCCCCGCGGAGGCCGCGTCGCGAGAGGCGCCGACGTCGTCGTGGAAGATCCTCTGGCGCATCAAGAACAGCTGCTTCGGGACGTTCGCCTACGGCTACTTCCAGTCGTCCGTGGTGATCTTCCTGCCTCTCTACCTGATGGAGTCGAAGGGGATCCCGCGCGATCGCACGATCGTCATCCCCGCGCTCTTCTGCATGGGCATGCTCGCGACGTCGAACGCCGCGGGGAAGATCGCCGACAAGGTCGGTCACCTCCTCGTGATGCGCGTGCTCTCGATCGTCGGGACGTCGATGATCCTCGGCTTCGTCTTCCTCGACTCGTACCTCTTGATGTGTGCCGCCGTCTTCGTGGCCGGCGCGACGCTCGCCGCCAAGTCACCGGTGAGCCTCGCGCTCCAGGGCGTCGTCACCGAGAAGAAGGACTACAGCCGCTCGAACGCGATCTACAACGTGTTCTACGCCGGAGGGATGCTCCTCGGTCCGCCGGTGTCGAGCGTCCTGTTCGCGGAGCACGGTGGCAAGGCGATGCTCTACCACCTGGTCGTGATGTACCTCGTGTTCATCGCGTTCACGATCGTCTTCTTCGCCGATGATCCCGCCGCGCGGCGTCGTCCGGTCCCGCCCGAGGAGCAGGTCGCTCGCTCGTGACGGCGCTATTCTGGCGAGCGTGAGGTCCCGGCTCGCGCCCGTGCTGCTCGCCGCTCTCGTGGGCGCGCTCGCCGCGTGTCAGGTCGTGCTCGGCGTCGAACGGCTGCCTCCGAGGGCGGACGCCGCGGAGTCCGCGACGTGTGCTCCGTGCGTCCAGAGCAGCTGCGCGAAGCTGCGCGCGGCGTGCCTCGACGATCCGAAGTGCCTCGACGTCTACGACTGCGTCGCGCGCTGTGGCGTGGACACCGCGGGCTGCCGCGCCGAGTGCGAGCGGAAGAAGAGCGGGGCCGCGGCCACCGCTGCCTACCGCGACCTCGACGCGTGCCGGCGCGTCGAGTGCACCGACGAGTGCTTCGGCGTCGGCGGCTTCGGCGCGACCGTCCATGCCGCGTGCGCCTGCACGGACGAGGTCTGCGCGCCGTTCATCCGGAGCTGCATCCGCTCCGGCGCCGCGCGTCCCGAGAGCGGCGAGCCGATCGGCGAATGCGAGCGTCGCATCGGGTGCTTCCAGACGCGGGCGAAGCCGCTCGATCCGGACGACGCGATCACGTGCGTCCTCGAGCGCACCGGCGGCCAAGCGGAGATGAACGCGGTGCGCTTCTGCTGGCAGGGCGCGACGTGCGGGTCCGCCGAGGGAACGTGCCCCATGGCCGGAGGGAAGCTCACGAGCTGCATCGGCCAGTATCAGTGGTCACGCCCTGCGCGCGATACGGTCGTCTTCAACCTCGGCATCACCGATCAGCAGGGACGCGTGGTGGTCGGTGCGACCGTCGCCGCGTGCGCGCCGGCGGACTGCGGCGACTGCAAGGATCCGGTGACGACGTTGGTGACGGGCGTCGACGGTACGGTCGACCTCGCGCTCTCGACGTTCGGCATCGGCTTCCGCGGATGCTTCCACGTGACGGCGCCGGGGAAGATGCCGGCGATCTGGTACGCCGGCCGGCCGATCACGCGCGACGAGAAGCTGCTCCGCGTACCGCTGCTCACGCTCGACGAGTGGACGGACTACACGAAGGTCGTGACGACCGACCCAGACCCCACGCGCGGGCAGATCCTGATCGCGACGCGTGACTGCATCCACGCACCGGCTTCCGGGCTCACGGCGGACCTTCCGCCCGGCTCCGGCGGCTTCGTCAGCTACATGCAGAACGGTCTACCGCGCCTCGGCGGTACGACCGACGACTCCGGGCGCGCCGCGATCGTGAACGTGATCCCGGGGCAGCACACGGTCGTCATGCACGACGCCGCCCGCGAGTACGGACGCCTCGAGGTGTACACGCGCGCCGGCGCCCTGACCGGCATGTTCATGTTCCCCGCCGTCCTCGGCGGCGGCACGTCACCCTGAGTCGTGAAGGCGATCACCAGACCCACGCGCGACGAGCTCCTCGCCGCCCGCGATCGGAGGCTCCCCGACCTCGCCGGCCCCGGGATGCGCGCCGTCTTCTGCGGGATCAACCCCTCGCTCTACAGCGCGGCCGTCGGTCATCACTTCGCGCGTCCCGGCAATCGCTTCTGGCCGGCGCTGGCGCGGGCGGGCATCACCGACCGCGTGCTGAAGCCGTCCGAGCAGCGGGAGCTCCTCGACGACGGCTACGGGATCACCAACATCGTCGATCGCGCGACGGCGCGCGCGGACGAGCTCTCGACCGAGGAGCTGATTGCGGGCGCGCAGAACCTCGAGCGGAAGATCCGTCGGTGGAAGCTCGCGGTGCTCGCGGTGCTCGGTGCCAGCGCGTACCGCATCGGCTTCGGCAAGGCGCGGGCGCAGCTCGGGCGGCAGGAGCACACCGTGGGCGGCGCGGTCGTGTGGGTGCTCCCGAATCCGAGCGGGCTCAATGCGCACTACCAGGTCCCGGAGCTCGCGCGCCTCTATCGCGAGATGCACGAGTTCGTAACGAGACCGCCCGAACGGTTGACAGAGTGAGGATCGCGCGCAGATTGCGCAGGTCGTCTCGCAAGCAGGTGCCCGGCTAGAGCTCGCTCCCGAACCACTCACAACACCCGCTCTGTTCATGCACCCGCGCATGCTCCTCACGCGAGAGTGTCTCGTTTGTCGCGGGGTGGTAGGAGCGGCTCCTACGCCGGGATAGCCTCCCGGAGAGGCTCGTTCGATTCGAGCCCCCGCACCCAGTTCGACTCCGAGCATGGCTCCCTCGAGCGCGCTCGCGGGCCTCCGTCGGTCGTTCGTCACGCGAACACCGAACCCTTTTGGAGGCCCAGATGAACAGGATCGACAGGGTCGCGCTCGTGCGCGATCTCCAGGCGATCGAGGCGGAGATTCGCCCGATCAAGCGTGTGCTCGGCGTCACGTGGACGCGCGAGATGAAGGAAGAACAGCGCCGGCTCGTGTGGCTGCGCGCGCGTGCGACGGAGCTGTGCGCTGCGCTCGCGTGGTCACGCGGCAGAGTGCACGCGGTGCCGCGTGATTGGCCGCTCGAGAGGGCGCGCGCGTGGCACGAAGAGATCGCCGCGCGCTTCGCGGAGCGGTACTCCGTCCGAGTGGAGGCCTCGCCGTGAACCTCGTCGACATCGGCGCGAACCTCGCGCACAAGTCGTTCCGGGAAGATCTGCCGGACGTGATCGCGCGTGCGAAGTCGAGCGGCGTGGCCCGCATCGTCGTCACCGGCACGTCCGTGATGGGGAGCCGTCGCGCATGGGAGCTGGCTTGCACCGAGCGCGTGTTCCTCTCCGCGACGGCCGGCGTGCACCCGCACGAGGCCTCGCGTTGGGGGCGCGACGCCGAGCTCGCGATCCGCGAGCTACAGCGCGAGCCCGAGGTCGTTGCCGTCGGCGAGTGCGGTCTCGACTACGACCGCGACTTCTCTCCACGCGACGCGCAACGTCACGCGTTCGAAGCGCAGCTGCGGCTCGCGGAGGAGCTCGGCAAGCCCGTCTTCCTGCACGAGCGCGCGGCGCACGACGATTTCTTCGCGCGGGTGCGTGGCCTGAAGGTGCGCGGCGTCGTCCATTGCTTCACGGGCGACGAGCGAGCGCTCGAGGCGTACCTCGAGCTCGGTCTCTTCATCGGCATCACCGGCTGGATCGCCGACGATCGGCGCGGCGCGCACCTCCGTCCGCTCCTCGCCCGCATCCCGCGCGAACGGTTGATGATCGAGACCGACGCGCCCTTCCTCACCCCACGACCGCGTAAGGGCAGGAACGAACCCGCATTCCTCCGCGACGTGCTCGCTGTCGTCGCGCGCGCGCTCGGTCGCAGCGAGGACGAGGTCGCCGTCGACACGACGAAGGCCGCTGAGCATTTCTTCGGGTGGCCCGCGCGCGACGGATGATCCGGCGGACGTGCGCTACGTTCGCGGGGTGAAGAGACGCCGCCGCGCGCGCTCGACCGTGTCGCTCGCAGCGTTCGTGCTCGCGAGCACGACGCACGGCTTCCACGCCCACGCAGCGGCGGTCGCGGCTGCGCGGCGCGCGCCCGGGGACGGCGACGCCACGCCTCCGGAGCCGCCGCGCCCCTTCGAGATCAGCGTCTACGTGCGCGGTTGGCTCGGACCCGCGGCCGGCCAGTCGAGGTCGGTTCCGGATCGTGTGGGATGGACGCTCGGGGGGCGGGTCGAGGCGCTGATGCCGAAGGCCGCGACCTGGTGGGGGCTCTCGGACGAGAAGGATCCGCGCTTCAGCGCCGGGCCCTACGCCGAGCTCGGCACCAACGGCCGGGGCGACCTGCTCGTCGGCGGCGGCGCTGTCGTCCACTGGCCCGCGAAGTCCGACGTCCCCATCGCACCGTCCCTCGGTGTCTACGCGTCGAACCTCCACCCGTGGAACACGGGGATCACGGCGAGCGTCTACATCGACGTCGGCGGCTACGACATCTTCGGGATCCGACTCGGCACGCGCATCGGGCTCGGCGAAGAGCGCGAGCGTGTCTACTTCGCGGTCTTCGACTTCCACGCGCTCGTCCCCCTCGCCCCGCTCGCGCTTCCGTACGTCATCTACCAAGGCGCGAAAGGTTTCGGGCGAATGCCTGCCGGACGGCCGGTGCGCATCGATGGCGCCCCGGTGCTGCCGCGCGTGCACGGCGGGGTAGTCGACGCCGAAGAGCACGACGCAGCGGTCGATGTCTCGGCGCTCACCCCGCGAGAGCGTGCGTGGCTCGCACGCGGCTGGCTGGAAGAAGCGATGCTGGAGCACGCGTCGATCGCGGCGTTCGCGGCGCTCTCGCTCGATCTCTTGCGCGTCGGCGCTCCCTCGGAGCTCGTCTCGGCTTGCCACGAGGCTGCGCTCGACGAGGTGGTCCACGCGCGCGAGGCCTTCGCGCTCGCGTCTTCCTACGCCGGGAGGTCGCTGACCGCGGGAGAGATGCCGGAGCTCGCGCGCGTGCCGAGGAGCGATCTCCGCACCATGCTGCGTGACGCGATCGCGGACGGTGCGGTCGGGGAGGGGATCGCCGCGGCGACGGCGGCCCACGCGTACGGGGAGGCGCACGATCCTGCGGTGCGCGCGCTGCTCGCGCGGGTCGCGGCCGACGAGGCGAAGCACGCGCAGCTCGGGTGGGATGTTGCGCGCTTCTGAGTCGGGCGGCTCTCGCTCGAGGACGCGCACGCCGCGATCGAAGAGGCGTGTCTCGCGACGCCCGCGATCCGCGACGTCCCACGCCGCGGCCTCGATCCTCGGCGACTCGCCGCGCATGGCAGGCCTCCGTCGCGCGCCATGCGGGCGCTCGAACGTCTCGTGCGTGCGTCCGCGTGGCGTGACGCTCGCGCGTTGCTCGCGCACGACGTCGCCGTCCGGAGCCTCGGCGAGTGACGCGACCGACGCTCGGCAGGAACGCCGACGCAACTCACGAGGCGGTCGGGTCGACCTGGGAGCATGAACGCTCGATCGCTCCTCCTCGTCACGCCGTTCTTCCTGGCCGCCTGTGGGCCGCGCGCGGTCTTCGCGCCGTTCGGGCAGCCGATGCCGACGCGCCCGAAGCCCGTCTCCGCCGTGACCATCCATGGAATGGGCGCACGACCCGCCTGCGACTACGTCGTCGTCGGCATCATCACGGGCAAGGCGAACTCGCGCGACTACGGCGACGTCGGCCTCGCCCTGAACGCCGTGCGCGACGAGGCCGCGGCGCGCGGCCTCGATGGCGTCATCGACATGAAGTGCGCCGACCCCGGCACCGTCGGTTACGAGAACGGCACGTGCGCGGGGCAGGCGTACTACTGTCGATGATCAGGCGGGCTCGTGCCGCACGTACTCGTAGTCCACGGGCAGACCCTTGATCCCGCGGGGAGGGGGCGCGATCCAGTTCGCCATCTTCCCCTTCTCGTACACGGGCTTGGTCATGAGGCTCTGGACGTAGGTCTCGTCGGCCTCGACCGGGAGCCAGTCCCCTTTGCGCTTCTCGAACTCCTCGCGCGAGATGATCTCGCCGGCCGGATTGCACGCGACGTCGGACCAGAGGCCGATCTGTCGGTGGAAGCGGCGGGAGGGGAGCTTGAAGCGGAAGTCGATCCCCTCCTTCTCGAGCGCACGGTTCCACTTGTCGATGCCGCGCTGGCTGTCCTCGACGTAGTGGTCGCGTAACACCTCGTTCATGGCGTTGCGGAGCGCGACGTCCTCCTTCGTGATCTTCCCCTCCTTCGGCTGCTCCATCGCGTAGACCTGGTTCAACGCGGTGTGCTCGGTCTGCTCCTTCTCTTCGAAGGCGCGTCCCTTCAGACCGCTCGCGAAGAAGGCCGCCGCGTTGGAGGAGATCTCGCCGCCGAACAGGTCGAGCGAGAGCGAGAACCACAGGTTCAGGTACTTCTGCATCGTCGGGAGATCGATCCCGCCGACCTTGCGCACGTCCTCGCTCAGGCCCGCTTCCTTCATCAGCTTCGCGGTGCGCTCGACGATGCGCTGCACGCCCGTCTCGCCGACGAACATGTGGTGCGCCTCCTCGGTGAGCATGAAGCGCGTCGTGCGCGAGAGCGGATCGAACGCCGACTCGGCGAGCGCGAGGAGCTGATACTTCCCGTCTCGGTCGGTGAAGTACGTGAACATGAAGAACGAGAGCCAGTTCGTGCAGGGAGCGTTGAACGCTCCGAGGATGCGCGGCTTGTCGGGATCGCCGCTCCGGCGCTGGAGGAGGGCCTCTGCCTCTTCGCGTCCGTCACGACCGAAGTAGCTGTGGAGGAGGTAGACCATCGCCCACAGGTGACGCCCCTCCTCGACGTTGACCTGGAAGAGGTTGCGCAGATCGTAGAGGCTCGGGCAGCGCTGGCCGAGCCAGCGCTGCTGCTCGACGCTGGCCGGCTCGGTGTCACCTTGCGTCACGACGAGGCGTCGCAGCTGGTTGCGGAATTCGCCGGGCACTTCCTGCCACACCGGGCTGCCCAGGAAGTCGCCGAACCCGATCCGGCGATCGTGGACGGGATCGGCGAGGAAGATGCCCCAGCGGTATTCCGGCAGCTTGACGTATTCGAAGTGCGCCCATCCCGAGGGGTCGACGCTGACCGCGGTCCGGACGTAAACCTGATGGTAGTCCTGGAACCCCTGCGGCCCCATGTCCTTCCACCACTGGATGTACTTCGGCTGCCAGTGCTCCAGCGCCCGCTGCAGCCGCTTGTTGCTCGACAGCCCGACGTTGTTTGGGATCCGTTCAGCCGAGATCATGATTCACCCGCCACCCGTGGGGCCGGACCTTCAGGTCCGGCCTCGCTATGTCCTGTTGTAATCGAATTCGGGCCGCGACTGCGACCCGTATGCGGTCAGCGCCCCTTTCTCACCGACGGCGTTCGGCCGAAT
>JBKJQC010000172.1:0-2653 GCA_046593995.1 Polyangiales bacterium | reverse complement strand
CGACTACGGCCACGTCCTCGGCGGGCTCGATCTGGGAGAGCTCGCCGCGCGACTGCGCGCGTCGGGTCGCGAGCCACGGTCGGGGGCGATCGCTGCGGCGATGCCCGCGGCGTATCGCGCCCACGATGCCGCCATCTCGGAGGGGCGGGGCCACGAAGGCGCGTGGCGCGCGCTGATGGCGACCCTCGTCGACGCAGGCGGGACCGAGCGCTCGATCGACGCGCGTGACGCGGTGGTCGACGTACTGTGGCGTGCGCAGCCGACACGTAACCTCTGGCGGTACGTGCCCGACGAGGCGCGCGCGCTGCTCGACGATCTTTCTGCCGCGAACGTGCGCATGCTCGTCACCTCGAACAGCGAGGGACGTGTGCGCGAGCTCTTGGAGGAGGTCTCGCTCGCACACCACTTCGTCGCAATCCTCGATTCGGGGCTGCTCGGTTTCGCAAAGCCCGACCGACGGATCTTCGAGCACGGCGCCGCGGCGCTCGGGCTACCGCTCGACCAGATCCTCCACGTCGGCGACTCCGAGGCAGCCGACATCGTGGGCGCGCGTCGTGCCGGCGCGCACGCTCTGCGTTACGACGGCTTCGTGCCGGGCTCGGCCGACCAAGCGACGGAGGCCGACGCACGCGCAGCTTCCTACGACGAGCTGCGTCAGGCATTGTGGGACGCGCTCGCCCTCCAGGTTGTGCCGTGAATTAAGACGCGTCAGCGCGTACGCTGTCACGCGTGAGGGGGTGCTCGTGATGCCGAAGCTCGGGCTCGCGCGCGAGGCGTGCGATGGGCGTACGTCGCTCGGTGCGCGACTCGCGGCCGCGGCGAGCGAACCGCGCGCCGAGATTCGTGGTGTGTTCTTCCAGATCATGGAAGTCGCGCTCCGCGACGACGCGCGCGGCTCCGGCACGCGTCATCGGTCGTACGGAATGTACCCGCTCGGCGAGTACCTCACGCGCGCCGAGGAGCTGTCCGCCTCGATCGGACCGACCTGCGATCGCGCGTTGATCGAGCTGCACCGAACCGCAGCGAGCTTCTTGCTCTCGCATCCGGGCGCGCGTCTCTTCCTCGGGGCGCGCGATCGCGAGCCGCACGTGCTCCTCCAGCGCCTCGAGCGCTCCCGCTCGTTGATGGCATCCTACGGTCACTGGCGCGTCCACGGCGGGCGCGGGCACGTCACCATTGCGATTCGAGACGAGTACGTCTGGATCGAGGAGGTCTGGGCCACGATCGTCCGCTCGGTGTTCCCCCACCTCGGGATCGATCGCGCTACCGTGACGGTCCACCTCGACGGACCGTTCGACGGCGTGATGGAGGTGCGTTGGTGATCCGCAGACCGTTCGTCTCCGTCGTGGTCGTCGCGCCCGCCGCGATGGTCGCCGAGCTCCGCGCGATGCTCGACGAGACGGAGCGCACCGTCGCGCGTTCCACCGTCGTCGAGCGGCGTGACGGACCGATCGCGGTCGTGGTCGCGGCGGCGCGCGCGGCCGCTCCCGCGCGGGGCGTCGTGGCGATCGTCGAGAGCGAGGACGATGCCGATGGTCAGCTCGCCTCCGGCGTCGACGAGGTGCTGGTCCACGACCCCGCGAATCCCGCGCACGCGCCCCTCGCACGCGCGACGCTCGCGCGCGCCGTCCGCCGTGCGGCGCTCCGCGCAGGGGTGCGCGACGATCTCGCGATCGAGGCGCGCACGCTCGCGCAAGTGCTCGAAGGTCTCTCGCGCGCCGTCGAGGGGCCGCTCGCCGCCATCGCGCTCGACGTCGACGGACTGCGCGCCGGAGCGTTCGCCGGGGACGACGGCATCGAGAACATCGACCTCGCGCTCGACGAGTGCGGCGCCGCGGTCGAGCACGTCGCGCGCGTGCTGCGGGACGCCGCGGTGCTGGCGAGCCCGCCGTTCGCCGAGAACGCACAGCCGCTGGAGCTCGGGGCGCTGGTCGACCAGGTCGTCCGCGCGCTCGGAGGAGGGTTCGCGCTGCGCGCGCATCTCGAGGTGCGCGCCGACGCCGACCTCCCCTCCGTGGTCGCTCCTCGACGCACGCTCGCGCGCGCCATCGCCCAGGTCTTCGTGCAGAGCTTGGACGCCGTCGCCGCGGACGACGGCGGGGCTCTGCGGCGCGTGCGCGTCAGCGTGCAGAGCACGGGCGACGCCGTCGCGATCACGGTCGAGGTCCGACCGGGGCTCGACGCTGCGCCCGCCTCGACGCCCCTGACGCTCACGGCCGAGGGACGGCTCGCGGTGACCCGAGAGGCCGTGCGGGCCTTCGACGGTGAGCTTCTCGCGGAACGCTCCGCCGACGGCGGCGTTCGCTACGTGCTGCTCGTACCCCGAACGGGGCCGTTGTCGTCCGCGCGCGTGGTACGCCGAGAGGCGAACGCGGCCGTTGCGCCACGCGTCCGCCCGCGCGTGCTCGTCGTCGATCGCGACGAGCGCGTCCTTCGCGCTGCCGCGCGCGCTCTCGCCGATCACTACGACGTCGCGTCGGCGACCTGCGGCGAAGAGGCGCTCACGATCGCGCGCGACAGCCGCGTCGACGCGGCCGTGATCGACGCACGGCTGCCCGACATGTCGGGTGCCGTCCTTGCGGAAGAGCTGCGTCGTCTCGATCAGAGCTTCGGTGCGCGGGTCGTGTTCGTCGATGTCGGGAACGAACGACAC
>JBKJQC010000078.1:0-3151 GCA_046593995.1 Polyangiales bacterium | reverse complement strand
ATGCGCATCCGCTCGATGAGGCGCTCGATCGACGGACGACCACCGAGGTCCGAATAGATCTTCCCTGGCAGACGGGTCGCTTTGTCTCTTACGGAGATAAAGATTGCGCTCTTCACGCGAGGTCGGCCCATTCGATTGGCTCGTCGGCCTTTCGAGCTCGCCGGAGCGCGCGACCGATGGCCAGATCCATCTCTCCCGCTTCGAGCCCGGCGTCCGAACGCTTGAACATCACGGACGTCCGCGCCAGAACAGCGCCCGCCGCCAAGTCTACTCGGGCCACCATCCGCTTGCGGACGACCTTCCGATATGCGCGCTCGGCGTCATTGAGCGGTCGCCATACTCCGGTCCCCATGGCCGCCGCGCAGGTCCTGACCATCTCCACGAATCGGCGCATCTCGTCCGGCGTGAACGCCGACTCGAAGTCCTCGCCACGCTTCGCTCGGTCGTGGGTCATGTGCTTCTCGCGCACGCTGGCACCCGCTCCGAGCGCGACCAAAGGCAACGCGAAGGCCGCGGGAGCGTCGGCGTCGGTGTGGTCGTGGTAGCCGACGGGACATTCGAACGTGTCGCGAAGGCGCGAGATCGCGCCGAGATCAAGATCACCAGGCTGCGTCGGATACGCCTGATAGCCGTACTGGATGATCACGCCTCCTGCGCCCGCGTCGCGGCAGAGTGCGATCGTCCCTTCGATCTCGGCGAGCGAACTGCCGCCGATGCTGACGATGACCGGTATCCCGCGCGACGCGATAGCACGGATGAAGTCCTGATCGCCGATCGCCCCCGGCGCGATCAAGTGGAGATCCGGCTTGAGTCGGTCTGCGAGCTCCAGGCTGCGTGGATCGTTGCACATAGTGCTGAGCGCGAGACCCCGATCGTGGGCCCGTGCCGCGACGTGCTCCCAATCTGTCGGGGACAACGCGATCTCGGTGAGATAGTCGAAGATCGGCTTGACGTCCTTGCCCGCCGAGACGCGGCCGGGGCCGCCCCCATAGTCACGGACCATGTAGGACTCTAGGTCGGTGAGGTGGATGTTGAGACCATTCGCGCCGGCATCGGCGGCGCCGTCGGCGATCGCAAACGCGAGGTCGCGCTTGCCGTCGTGGGCCCAGGCCATCTCGGCGAGGATGAAAGCGCTCCGAGGATCCCCGATCGCGGAGTCGGCGATACGCACCGAGGTACCAGGGAGCACGTGCCTAATGTAAACGGGCCGCCTCTTCGATGAGGCGCAGCGACTTCGAGCCGAGTGGGTCATCAGCATCGTCGGCGAGAAGCTCCACGAGCCGAGACGCCGCGATCGGCGGAACCACCGTCTCGCCGACCGAGCTCAGGATCGGGATGCCGAGCCACCTGGCCGCCGCTCTCTCATCGGTCATCGCATCGTCATGTACCGGCCATCCGACCGCGCGACCCGTCGCGGCGAGAATCAACGAGACCGCGGACCCGGAGACCAGACCGATGTCGGCCGCGCCGATCGCCGCAGCCAGCGGCACCGTTGGATCGAGGATCACAGCGCCGGGTATGAGCTCCGCATAGTCGTCCGGGCGCTCCGCGGGGTGTAGGCGGACCTTCACCGACCAGCCGGCGGCGCCCCACGTGCTCGCGACATCGCGGATGACCCGCGCCTGCCGCAGGTGACGCACGGAGCTCATCGCACCGAGCCCGCGCAGCAGGTCCGTCGTGAAGAAGACGGCGGTCGGTGAGTCCGCCAGTCCGATCCGGGCGCGCCACGCAGTCGCGTCCCGCGTGCTGACCGCCCGGACCGTGTCCGCGAAGACAATGTTGCCGACCGCTCGCGCGTGCAGAGGAGCCGGCCCGCGACCACGTGCGAGCGGGTCGATCCAGGCCGGGCCCAAGAGACCCACGTACGTTGCCTCACCGATGCCGTACAGCGTCGGCGCGAGGTCGGGATTGCCGCTGCGAACGATGGCTCGGCCGATCCGTCTACGCCACCGATCGCCCTGCCACGCCGGGAACAGTCCGTCCTGGAGGAGCACCACAGGCAGCTCGCGCCGCCGCGATTCGTGGATCAACGCGCGTTCGGTCGGGGCCATGTCGTTGCCGACGACCACCACGTCTGGCCGCACCTCATCAAGGACTGCTCGCGCAGCCGCGGCTCGAGCTCGCCGACCAGTGAGGCGGTCAGCGCCGCGCAGCGCGAACACGTCAGGGAGGCGCTGCGCGCCGGCAGCTTCGAGCCGCGCGGCTGCGCCCGCGATTACCTCCACAGATCGCGCCACGCGGCGCAGGGTCGCGGCCATCTCGAGGTGAAACGGACTGGTCGCGACGACGAGCGCACGGGGAGCGGGTAGCGTTAGTGCGATGCCGGGGCGTGCGGTCACATCAGGATGCTAGGCAGTCCGTCCGAGCTCATGCGAGCCGCGTACATCGCCGCGGCCCAGGGCTCCTATGACCAAGCGCAGAGCATCTGCGAAGCCGTCCTGCTGTCGGAGCTCGGCAAAGATCAGGCGGGAGCGGCTGCGCGCACTCTTCTCGAGCATCGTCAAGGAGCGCCGCGGAGGCGACCGTCCGCTGCACGTCGTCCTGATGGGCGATTCGGTCTCGATGCCCCGCCCGGAGAACCCGAAGACGTACGACCCGCGACTCTCGCCCCAGCTCACTCCCGTGTACCTCGATACCTACCCGGTGGTACTGCGTCAGTCCCTGCAACGCCGATACGCGCCTCGCGACGTAACGCTATCGATGATGTGCAGGTCGTCCAATGGGATGGCCGAGGTCGCGGCGGACTCATACGTCGGCCTCTTCTATTTCGACGCGACAGTACTCGTCGTCCACTGCGGCGTCGTCGACCTCTGGCCCCGGGACGAGAACGGCAAAACCGGACCGCGCCTCGACCTCGACGGTTTCGGTTCCGCTCTCGAGCGCTTCCTCACCGTGCGCCGCGAGTACTGCGCGACGAAGCCCCTCGTGCTCGTCGGAGTTTGCCCAACTGATCGGCGTTGGATGGAACGGATCCCGGGTATCGATCGGACGATCGATGCGTACAACGACATCCTCAGGCGCGCTGTCGACGAACGGACCAGGTTCATCGACATTGATCGGATCGTCGATCGCGCAGACCCCCACGCCACGCTGCATCCGGATGGAATACATCTGAACCGCGTCGGGCACGCGGCGCTCGCGACCAATCTGG
>JBKJQC010000063.1:0-4217 GCA_046593995.1 Polyangiales bacterium | reverse complement strand
AGCCGTTGGCGCAATCGATCGACGTCACGCAGGCCTGCATGCACGCGCCGAATGCAGGCGCGCACGCGTAGGGCGAGCACTCGAAATCGATTCCCTCGTTCGCGTCGCACTTCGCGCCGGGGGCCGCGCAATACGCCGGCCCGATGCCGGTGCTCGAGCCCGTGCAGCGATTTCGCGCGCACATCGTGCCGGTCCCCGAGCCGATGCACTCTCCCGAGCCGTCGCACGTACCGAGACATGAGCGAGCAGGACCGCACTCCTGCCTCAGGTCGACGCCGATCGGCTCGACGGTGCACGTGCCGGGTGCGCTCAACAGCGCGCACGAGTGGCACCGGTCCGTGCACTCGGAGTTGCAACACACGCCCTCGACGCAGAATCCGCTCGGACACTCCGCAGCCTTGGAGCAGGTCTGCACCGTCACCGGCAGCTTCGGGGTCGAGTCGATCCGCGGTGCAGGCGTCTCCGCGGTGACGTCGAAGCGGGGACCGTCGGTGGCGGACGGGCTGTCGACGACGTCTGCGGCGGTCGTGCCGTCGGTTGCCGCATCGTCCCAGCCGGTCGTCGTGTCGTCGATCGTCGTGTCGCTGGTCGCATCGGCGACGCTGCCGGCATCGACGCCCGCTTCGACCATCGGCTCGGGCGTCGGCTCGGGCGTCGGCTCGGGCGTCGGCTCGGGGGTCGGCGCGGGCGTGACGCACGTGCCGGCCTGGCATGCGCCGGAGACGCAGTCCGCCCCCGTCACGCACGACGTCTTGCAGGTCTTGCCGTCGGCACATACGAGACCGCCGGCGCACGGCAGCTTGCTCGCGCCGATGCAGGCTTCGCTCGTCCCGCTGCAGCGGCCCCCGCTGGTGAGCTCGTTGCCGATGCAACTCTGCGCGCACGGCGTGGTGTTGGGGTTGTAGATGCAGCCGGTCGCGCCGCAGCCGGTCGCGCACTCACCGACACAGAGCGCGCGCGGATCCGGCGCGGCCGCAGCGACCAGCGAGCAGGTCCCAACGGCGCCGGGCTTCGCACAGGTGCGGCAGGCCGTGTTGCAGGCGCTGTTGCAGCAGAATCCGTCGACGCAGAATGCAGTGGCGCATTCGGTCGATCGCGTGCAGGCCTGTCCGGCGGGTAGCGTCGGGACGCACGCGCCCGAAGCGTTGCAGCGATTGCCGGAGACGCACTGCGCGTCGTTGCTACAGCCCGTCAGGCAGGCGCCACCGCCGCAGGCGTACGGCGCGCACGACGTCCGCGCTCCGTGCGGCGCGCCGCTGACGTTCGAGCAGGTGCCGAGGCTCCCCGCGACGTCGCAGGCCTTGCACTGCGCGGTGCAGGTCGTATCGCAGCACACGCCGTCGATGCAGTTGCCGCTCGCGCAGTCGGTGCCGCTGACGCACCCAGCGCCGGGAGCGAGCTTGACCGCGCAGGTCCCATAGAGGCACCCCATGCCGCTGCCGCAGTCGCCGCTCGTCGCGCATCCGCTGACGCACTTGCCGTTGGTGCAGTTCAGGAACGGCGAGCACGAGGTGCGGGTGCCGTGCGGTGGCGCGCCGTCGACCGGCGAGCAGAAGCCCTCGCGCCCCGGGACGTCGCACGCGTAGCACTGCTCCGTGCACGCGCGGTCGCAGCAGCGACCATCGACGCAGAAGCCGCTCGCGCACGCGCTCGCAGCGCTGCAGGTCGTGCTCGGGGGCGTCCAGACGTCCGCGGTGTCCGCGCTCGAGTCGACTCCGACCGTGCCGTTCTCGCCGCCGGCGGCGAGGACGCGATCACCGGGGAGCCGCGCGAGCGCCGCGATGTCGCGACGCATGGTGAGCGCCGCTTCCCTCGTCCACCCGACGCCTTCCGTGTAGCGGATGACGTCGCCGGCAGGGGTGACGTTGACCAGCAAGATCGACTGATCCGCCAGGGTGATCGTGGAGTGACCGGCCGTGATACCGACGGGAAGACCGGTCAGCGCCGAGAAGGTCTTGGTCGTCGCGTTGTAGATCTCCGCCATACCGATGCCGTTCGAGTCCGAGCCGGAGACCAGCACGTTGCCGCTCGGCAAGAGGCTCATCGAATGACCGGAGCGCGCGCCGACCATGCCGGCGATCTGCGTGAACGTGTTCAGGGTCGGATCGTAGATCTCCGCTGCGCCGGTGTTGCAGCACCCGCCCGTGAGCAGGACCTTGCCGTCCTTCAGCAGGACGATCGCGCGGTTGCCGTTCGCGATCTTCATCGGCGGGAGCGTCGTCCACGTGGTCGTGGAAGGGTCGTAGAGCGCGGCGTGCGTGCCGCCGTTGTTCGCGGCGAAGATCTTCCCGTTCGCGAGCGTCACGTGCCTCGGCGAATCGATCGCCGGCGAGAGCGTCTGCGACGCGCCCGACCCGGTGACCGGATCCCAGATCTCGAACGAGGCAGCGTCGCCGTAGGCGCCGCCGAAATAGAGAACCTTGTCGCCGCCCGGGAGCTTCACCACGCCGGGGGACCAGCGTGCCTTCGTCGTGGCCGCGCCGACCGAGAACGTGTTGGTGACGGGATCGTAGAGGTCGACGGTGCTCGTCGACAGCTGCCCCGGGAACACCGCGACCTTGCCCGACGAGAGCACCACCGACTTGGTGAGGACCCGGGGGCCCGACATCTTGTTGAAGGTGCGCGTCCAGCCCGGATCGAGCACGATCGGATAGGTGAGATCGTGCGTATCGAGCGTCGCCTCGAGGACGAAATACCCGTCCCTCTTCGCGAGCGACAGCTGCGCGAGACGTCGCGTGCTCCGCGCATCGAACGCGACCAGCGCCTCGCTGATCAGGCGCACGTCGTTGCCTTCGAGGACTTCGACTCGGTCGTCGCGCAGACGCACGTCGGTGACGGCAGGCCCCGGGCGGAGCGTCCAGGTGAAGGTGCTCGCGGCGCGCGCGCTCTTCAGCACGCGCAGCTCTTCGATGCGCGCGCCATCCATCACCTGCAGCACGTCCTGATCGGGCGCAGCGTCGGGATAGACGACCGCGCCCTCGACCGGCTCGCCGATCACGTCCTCGAGCCCGCTCTCGATGTCGAGCGAGACGCCGGCGCGATCGCCGCGGGCGACGTGTACGGCACCGTTCGCGCGAAGCGGCACGAACCCCGTGAGCACGCTCCCGCCCGCGTCGACCGCTGCCGTCGGGTTCGTCGAACCCTCGAAGCGAAAGCCGCGCGCGTCACGCGCGAGCCGAGCGCCGTGGCCGAGACGATTCGACAGCGCGGAGAACGACTGCAGGCCGTGCATCACCGACTGCGCACGCGGACCGATCGGCTGCGTCGCCTTGGTTGCGGTGGCCCCCGGCAGAGGCTGTTGCGTCGTCTCGATCGCGCGCGTGGAGCAGCCGAGCAACGACGCACACGCACCAATCAGGAAGTACCTGCGCATCGTTCCCCCTCCGAACTGCCAAGGTAGCGCATTCCGAGCGAGAACGAACGTCGGCGGCGCGGCTCGTGCGATCCGCGCGATCAGCAGCCCGGCGCGCGCGTGATGCCCTTCTTCATGCGCGCCAGCTCCTGCAACTCTTCCGCGAGCTCGAGGGTCCGGTGCGCCGCCGCACGCGCCTTGGTCTGCGCCTCCTCGGTCGTCGCGAAGCGCAGGAGCAGCTTGCGTCCGAGCGCGTGGTGGTGCGCCTCGTCGGGCTCGATGATCTCTCGATAGAGACGCGCCGTCTCGTCGTCGCCGCTCGACGCGCAGAAGTCGGCGAACACGCCGTTCCGCACCTGGGCGAGCGCCTCGCGCGCGAACTGTCCGGCGGCCACGCGCTCGACCGTCGTCTCGAGCGAGGCGAGGAACGCGAACATCGGGCTCGGCGGCCCGTGGTCCACGTTCGGCTCGACCGACAGCGCGCGCAGGCGATCCTCGATCAGCCGATAGTGCTTCGCCTCGTCGCCACACTGCCGCGCGAGCGCGAGCTTCACCTGCACGTCGCGCTCGGTGGTCATCCACAGCGCGGCCTCCTCCGACGCCTCGAGCTCGTTCTTCAGCGCGAGCTGGAGGAGCTTCGGCACCGTGAGCTCGGGCGACGGCGTCCCGCACACGGACAGCTCACCGATGCGCGCGAGCGCGCGCTGCACGTCCTCGTCGAGGGCGCGGACGAAGGCTTCGGGATCCATTTGCTCCCGAGTCTAAATCACCGGTCGCAATTCTCGAACTCGGCGTACCTGATCGATTGAACACGGAGGCACGGAGGCGCGGAGGTTCGAGAGTCTGCCGATCGCGACGCTTCGAG
>JBKJQC010001301.1:0-9127 GCA_046593995.1 Polyangiales bacterium | reverse complement strand
CCCCCACAGCCACGACACCGCCCGCCGCGGTCACGCCGCCGCCGAGCGGCACCACGAAGAAGAAACCGCAAGATGAACCCCTCTTCTAAGCGCAGCCTCGCTGCAGCGCTGTGCGTGACGCTCCTCGCAACGTCGCTGACGACACGCGCGGCCCACGCCGAACCGACCGCGGCCGACCTCGCGTCGGCGCGCGACTTCATGAAAGAAGGGAAGGAGCTTCGCGCGAACGGCGATCACGCCGGGGCGCTGAAGAAGTTCCTCGCAGCGTACACCGCGGTGCCGACACCGATCACCGGGCTCGCCGTCGCCGAAGAGCAGATCGCGGTCGGTCAACTGGTCGAAGCCCGCGAGACCCTGAGCGCGATCGAGCGCATGCCGGTGGCGCCGAACGAATCCGAAGCAGGCCGCCAAGCCCGCGACGACGCGGCGAGCAAGCTGACGGCGCTCGTCCCACGCATCCCGGTGATCGAAGTGAAGATCACCGGCGTGCCGGCCGCTCAGGCGGTCTCGTTGACGATCGATGGCGCGTCGGTTCCGCCGTTGTCGGCCGAGCAAGGATGGCGCGTTAATCCGGGCAAGCGCACGGTGGTCGCATCGACGGCAGGCACGCCCGATCAGACCCAGACCCTCGAGGTGAAAGAAGGCGTGCGCGCGAAGGTGGTATTGACGTTCCCAGCCGCGACGCAGACGAAGACAACTGGCGCCGACGTTCCCGCGCCGACGTCCCCGACGTCTTCCGCGCCCACGGAGGGCAAGGGTTCGCCGCTCCGGACCATCGGTCTGGTGACCGGCGGGGTGGGGCTGGTGGTGATCGGCATCGGCGGCGTGCTCGCACTGTCGTCGAAGAGCGCGTACTCGGAGGCGAAAGCCGCGCATTGCAGCACCGGCGTCTGCGACGCGGAGGGAAAGGTTGCGATCGACGACGCACGGAGCCGCGCGGGGACTGCGACGATCGTCATGGGGGTCGGCGCGGTCGTCGCGGTGACGGGCGCAGTGTTGTGGCTCACGGCGCCCGGCGGCGAGAGCGGCACGAAGACCGGAATCTCCTCGGTGAACGTCGGGCTCGGGAGCGTCGGCATCGGCGGGCGGTTCTGACCATGCGACGGCGAATGGCGCACGCGTTTGCCGTCTCGTTGAGCACGTGGTGCCTCGCGGGATGCGCGTCGGTCCTCGGCATGGACGACATTCCCGGGCCGAGCGGCGTGGGTGGCGAGGACTCGGCGCTGCTCGATTCGTCTTCGCAGCAAGACAACGCGGTCGCAGAGACATTCGTCTCGATGGACGGCCACCTGACCGTTGACGACTCGTCCGCCAGTGCGGATGGTGCCCTCGACACGAAGGTGGTGGACAGCCCGACGCCGGACACCCGGTTTCCGGACAGCGCGGTGGGCGTCGACGGTACGACGACCGACGCCTCACCGCCGGACACACTGCCGAGAGCCGATACGACCGCCGACGCAGTCGCCACCGATGCGAGCGATGCGGCCGAAGTAGGCTGCCCGACGGGCGGTGGCGACCCCTGTGCACGCGTCGTCCGTCTGCTCTCGACCCAGACGATCGATGGACTCAATCAGGAGTTCTGCGCGGTTCCGCCGGTCAGACTCTCGGCGACGAACGCGGGGCTCCTCCTACCGACCCCTGCCGCCGCGTGGGCCAGTGCGTCGGTGGAGGCGCGCTTCGCCTGGTCTGCGGATGGACTGCACGCGCACTTCGCGGTGGCGGACGCGACAATCGCGCCCGCGCCGAGCACTGCGGAGCACTACAACGGGGACAGCATCGAACTCTTCACAGCGGGACATACAGCGCTCACCGGTCCGTTCGACGGAACTGTCGACAAGGGCGCACTCCACATCGTCTTCACGCGCCCCGCGTCGGATGGCAGCACGCGGGCCGGCATCTACTACCAAGGGCCAGTGTCCGGGGGAACTGCCGAAGGCGGACTACCGCTCCGTGCCGCGCACCGGTGGCTACGACGTGGAGGTGCGGCTCACGTGGAGCTTGCTCGCGGGCGTGGGGATCGCGCCCGGCTCACGGATAGCGCTCGACTTCGCGCTCAACGACCGCCGCGATCTCACGACGCCCGACGCGCAATACATGGCATACAAGATCCGGACGCCGATCCCCGCGAACTCTTGCGGCCTCTTGTTTTGCGACGATCGCGTGTGGTGCCAGCCGGTCCTCGAGTGAGTGCTCACGTCCACCGTGCCCTCACTCGACCTTGGTCGACACCCACAGCTTCCGCACGTCCAGCTCGAGATCGACCGGCGGTAGCGTCACGCGTTCCTCGTCGGAGGCGGCGGCGACGGAGCGCGGGCGTGCCGTTCTCCGGCGCGAAAACCTCGATCAAATGCGAGATTGGATCGACGATCCACACGAACGGACATCGTACGCGTTCGACGAGCCGCGCGTAGCGACGAGCCGGAGCCGCGAAGTGTTCGCGCATCGCATCCGGTGCTACGCGTCGCGCCTGATGTCGACGCGATCTCCCGCGGCCGGGGCGGCAAAGGCGCGTTGGCTCGGCGTCGCTGCGGTCCTCGGCGCGATGACGGCGCTCGGGATCTACGCCGAGCGGAGCGCGCGCCCTCCGAGCATCGTCGACGTGTTGCCGCGTGGCACTTCGCTCGTCGCGGAGATCGATCTCGCGACCGCGCGCACCAGTAGCGTCGCGCGCGCGCTCTTCGCCGGGCCGCTGCTGAAGAACGTGGACGAGGTGCGGCGCATCTGCCCGAAGGATCCGCTCGACGCGCTCGAGCGCATCGCCGTTGCGGTGCCCGGAGGATCTGCGTTCGGCAATGATCTCGCGCTCGTCGCCGTCGGCCGTGCGATCAAGGCCGAGGACGTGCTCGCGTGTGCGCGCGCGGTCATCGCCGCGCGCGGTGGCATCGCGACCATCACCCGGCGCGGCACGTTCACGATGATCCAGGAGGGGGACGGCACCCGCGGCGTCCTCGCCGTGCGCGACTCCGGCCCGATCGCGATCGGCAGCGGCGCGTACCTCGCATCGATCCTCGACGTCGCCGACGCGCGCGCGAAGTCGCTGCGCGACGATCCCGTGCATGATCTCTCCCGTCGCCGCGCGACCGGCGCGGTCGCGACGATCACCTTCACGCTCGCCGACGAGCTCCGCGGGAAGATGATCGCAGATCTCCCGCCGGAGATCGCGGCGCTCGCGCGCGTGTCGAGCGCGACCATTACCATTCGCCCGGACGAGGCGCAGAACGCGTTCGCCTTGGAGCTGACGGCATCGTGCGGCGATGGCGCGTGCCTCGATCTCGGAAAGGTCGTCGCGGCGCTGCGCGATGGGATCGCCAGGGATCCGCGCGTCGCGGCGCTGGATCTCGCGCCGGCCGTCGCCGGCGCCGCGATCGAGGTCGAGGGGAACGCGCTGCGCGTGCGGACCGCGCTGCAGGCGCGCGCGTTGACCGGCGCGTTCCAGGCTCTGCCCGCCACGGGCACGCTCCCGAAGTAGCGCTCTGGTTTGACCCCCGTCGCACCTGGCCGTACACGCGGGCCATGAAGAGCCTCTTCCAGGCGCTCCGGAGCCCGATCGCGATCGCCTCGCTCGCGATCGGCGCGGTCGCCGCGCTCGTCTCCACGAACGCAGGCGCACAAGGCAAACCCGCCGCAGCTCCCAAGGCGAAGACCGACACCAAGGAGTCGACCGATGCGCTGAAGTCCTCGGACTCCGCGCGCATCGAGACGGCGCTCGTGAACATCCGCCTCGCCGGGAAAGACGGCGGCGGTCGCGCGTTCACCCCGGCCATCGTCGCGCGCCTCGAGGCCGGTCTGCCGAAGGAGCTCCTGAAAAAGGCGCTCGCGACGCTCGGCGATCTCGAAGACGCAGCCGGCGTGAAGGGCTGCGAGATGTACCTCGCCCACCGCGATCCGGAGATCCGGCTCGAAGCCGTCCGTTGCCTCGGGAGCATGAAGGGTCCGCAGGCCATCAAGGCGCTCCGCGTCGCCCTCTCGGACTTGCACGGCCCCGTCCACGCCACCGCGGCCACGCTCCTCGGCGAGGCAAAGGCGACCGAGGCGGTCCCGGATCTGATCGTCGCGCTCGACAAGGGCGTGAGCGAAGCCGCGGTCTCGATCGGGATGCTGTGCGATCCGAAGGCTTGCGACGAGCTCCTCGCGCGGATGAAGACGAAGCCGCTCGACATCGTCTTCAGCGGTCTGCAGCAGGTCCTCGCGCGCAAAGACGTGACCGACGACTACAAGAAGAAGGTCATCACGCAGGTGCGGGAGCTCTCGTCCGGCAAGGCGCGCGAGTTCCTCGAAGGCGTGAAGAAGGCATGGCCGCAGACCGGTTCGAAGAGCGTCGCCGAAGCGCTCGACAAGGCGATCAAGGATCTGGAGGGAGCGAAGTGATGCGCTGCATGACATCGAGAGGCACGCGCCTCGCAGGCCTCGCATTCGTCCTCGGGGTCGTCGCGACGGGCTGCGGCGGCGCCACCGGCGACCTCGTCGTCGTGAGCGGCAAGGCCTTTTCGCAAGAGACGCTGAACGACGAGAACAACACCAAAGGGCAGGCGAAGGTGCTCGAGCACCTCGCGAAGGGACCTCCCGCGGCCGGCGCCGACGCGGTCGTGGCGGTCACCGGGGCCGCCGAGCTCACCGGCCTCGACCTCACGAGCGGCAAGACCTGGACGTACAAGCACCCGCTCGATCACCGCCCGCAGATCGCGGGGACCTTCGTGGTCGGCCAGGGCGCCGGCGAGACGTTCGTGCTCGACGCGTCGACCGGCGCGGAGAAGTTCCGCAGCGTGAAGCCGAAGGGAAAGATGATCGGCGCGGGATCCGACGGGAAGCTCGTCGCGATCACCGTGAAGACCGACGAAGGCTCCACGCTTTGGGTCCTCGGCGCCGACGGCTCGGTGAAGTTCGACAAGGCGACGGACGTCCTGCTCGGCGATCCCGAGGTCGTCTCCGGCATGGCTTTCGTCCCGTGGAAGAACCTCTACGTCACGGCCTTCGACGGCAGCACGGGCGCGCAGCTCGCCACGTTCGTCACCGGCACCGAGACGACGCACGTCACCGCGATCGGCGGCGCGCTCTTCGCGGGGCAAGGGCGCCTCGTGCGCTTCGATCAGGACATCCTCAAGGCGAAGAACGACGGCGCGAACACCGCCATCCCGCCGAAGGATCTCCCGAACGTCACCCGTCGCGACATCCTCGTCGGCCCCGAGCACGAGGAGAAGGTCCAGTCCGACGCGATCGACGCGACCGCGCTGGTCGGACGTCCGACCCCGAGCGGTCCCGGCGGCTTCGTGGCCGACAAGGTGTACGGCGCGTACTACCCGATCGTGATCGGTTTCCACGCGAAGGACGGCAAGCTCGCCTGGACGCACGCGGTGAAGGACGAGGTCATCGCCGCGCACGCTGCGAAGGACGGCGTCGTGATCGTCGACAAGGGGGGCACCGTCAGCCTCCTCTCCGCCACCAACGGTGCGGTCACGAAGACGTTCTCGCTCGGCAAGCCGGCCCTCTCCGCGGACGCCTTTGCCGACGGGATCACCATCGGCACCGGCACCGCACCCGCGCTCTCCGAGCAGATCCACGCTGCCGTCACGCTGAAGGACGATCGCCTCGCGACCGTGCAGGTGTACCTCCTCGAGCAGGCGGCGCAGGTCCCCGACGAGGAGACCACCGCCGTCCTCCTCGAGGTCGCCGACAGCGAGCGCTCCGCCCCTGCGATCCGCGACGCCGCGCGCAAGGCGCTTGCGAGCCGCACCAACGGCGCCGCCGCGATGATCACGATGCTCGGTCGCCACGCGGACTACCTGAAGGGCACGAAGTCCCCGCCCGTCGGCCCGATGGCAAAGGCCCTCGCCGGCATGAAAGAGAAAAAGGCCGCCGGCCCGCTCCTCTCGCACCTCCTCGATCCGGCGCTCGCGCAGATCGATCTGCTCGACTGCGCGGAAGCCGTCGCCGCGCTCGCCGACAAGGAGCACCTCCCGGAGCTGAAGCGCTTCGTGAACATGTACCGCGGGAACGCGACGGGGAACCTGAAGCTGGTCGACGCGATCGGCGCCATCGCGACCGCGATCCTCCGCATCGAGGGGGAGAAGGGGCGCGAGTTCGTCGAGCTCGCTTCGAAGGATGCGCTCACTGACACCGACGTGAAGTCGCAGCTCACGAAGGTCCTCGAGGCGAACCCGGCGCCCAAGAAGAAGGGGCCCTCGGACAAGGACGACAAGAAGCCCGCGGACAAGGACGACAAGAAGCCCGCGGACAAGGACGAGAAGAAGCCGGTCGCCGAGAAGTCCGAGAAGAAGGTCGACGAGAAGAAGAAGCCCGAGGCGAAGAGCGACAAGAAGGAAGCCGCGCCTGCTCCGGAAGGCTCGGCGAAGAAACCGAAGTGACGACGGACGTCGTCCCGGAGGTCGCCACGGAAGTCAGGGGCCGCACCGGGGTGCTCACCCTCGTGCGGCCGCGCGCTCTGAACGCGCTCACGCTGCCGATGATCCGCGCGCTCGACGCGCAGCTCGCGGCGTGGAGCACCGATCCCGCGATCGATCAGGTGACGATCCGCGGTGACGCGCGCGCGTTCTGCGCCGGCGGCGACGTGCGTGCGGTGCGCGAGGCCGTGCTCGAAGCGAAGGCCAAGGGGACCGACG
Organism: Polyangiales bacterium; assembly: GCA_046593995.1. Classification (GTDB taxonomy): domain Bacteria; phylum Myxococcota_A; class Polyangia; order Polyangiales; family JADJMO01; genus JALHOE01. The sequence continues at coordinate 2,510 of JBKJQC010001301.1, read as the reverse complement.
CTCCGCTGGCGCGCGACTTCTTCGCCGAGGAGTACCGACTCAATCTGCGGATCGCGCGCTACCCCAAGCCGTACATGGCCGTGATCGACGGCTACGCCATGGGGGGTGGTCTCGGCATCTCCGTCCACGGATCGCATCGCGTCGTCTCGGGCAACGCCTTGCTCGGGATGCCCGAGACGGCGATCGGCATGGTTCCGGACGTCGGAGCCACCTACTTCCTCTCGCGGCTACCCGGCGCCTACGGCACCTATCTCGCGCTCACGGGAACGACGGTCGGCGTGGCCGCCGCCGTGGAGCTCGGTCTCGCGACGGCGTACGTCTTCAACGGGCAGGAGGAGGTGTTCGACCTCGCAGATCTGCGCCGCCTGGCCGAGCAGCCGCCCTCCGCGACCCTCGAGTACGAGGAGATCGACCGCTTCTTCGCATTCGACCGACTCGACGAGATCTTCGCCGCCCTGCGCGCGCACGCAGGCGAGAGCATTTTCGCCCGCCGTGCCCTCGAGGCGCTCGACCGTGCGTCCCCGCTCTCCCTCGCAGTGACACTGCGCCTCCTCCGCGAAGCGCGCACGCTCGATCTCGAGTCGTGTCTCCGTGCCGAGTACCGCGCGGTGCGTGCGATCACCTGGACCGATCACTTCGCCGAGGGAGTCCGCGCGGTCTTGGTCGACAAGGATCTCACTCCGCGCTTCCCGCCGGTGAGGACCGAAGACATCGAGTGCGCGTTCCAAGCGCCGCCCGAGGGGGATTGGTCCGCGGACTCCAGTCCTCAGCGCACCATGTGAGGATGCAGTCCGCGATCGACTTCTCTACAATCGATGTATGAGCTCCTTCCTTCGCAGCCTGTCCGCCGCCGCGCTGATCGCATCGAGTGTCTTCGTCGCCGCGTCTTGCGGCAGCTCCACGCCCGTCGAAGCGGGGCCCGGTGTCGGCGTAGGAGGAGCGTGCAAGGCCGGGTGCACCGCGCCACGCGTGTGCGACAACCTGCTCGGCTGCGTCGACTGCACGACGAACGCGCAGTGTCCCGCGAGCGCCCCCCGCTGCGTCCGCGGATCGTGCGAGACGTGTGCAGCCAACGCTGACTGTCCGGCGAGCGCGCCCGCGTGTTGGCCGAGGCAGTCGACCTGCCAGCCTTCGTGCACGAACAACGCAGGCGCCTGCGGCGGCGACGAGCCGAAGTGCGATCCGGCGACCGGCGCGTGCGTCGGCTGCATCGCCGCAGCGGACTGCGCCGGCACCGGCCGACCGATCTGCGATCCGGTGACCAAGCAGTGCGTCCAGTGCGGGGTCAACGGTGACTGCGGCGCAGCCGCGCCGCTCTGCTTCGTCGGGGACGGGGAGTGCGTCCAGTGCCTGAGCGCGGGCGACTGTCCGGCGGCGGCGCCGATCTGCAACGGCGACAACAAGTGCATCAACGGCTGCACCTCGAACGCCGGCTGTGCTGCGCCCCGCGCGCTCTGTCGCGCGGACGGCGAGTGCGTGCAGTGCCTGTCGAACGTGGAGTGCGGCGGCACGACGCCCATCTGCAAAGGCGGCCTGTGCGTCGGCTGCGACAAGGACGAGCACTGCGTCGCGCCCCTGCGTTTCTGCCGCGACCAAGTCTGCGTCGAGTGCAAGGACTCGAAGGAGTGCCCGACCACCAAGCCGATGTGCACCAACGGCACGTGCACGTGACGTTACGTGACGTCCACGTGACCTAAGGCGTGAGCGCGCAGCGGAAGCCGATCGTGTTCGCACGATGCTTCCGCGCGACGAGCCGCGTCGCGACCGACGTGCGACCGGAGACGTCCTTCGCGAAGCTCGCCGACTCGCTCAGATAGTGATCCCCGACGACGGGACGCACCGACTCGTGCGTCTTCGGATCGGCGTCGACCCACTCGGCCACGTTGCCGGCGAGATCCTGCACGAAGTACTTGCTCGCGCCGCTCGGGTGCGCGCCGACCTCGCAGGTGCCGAGCGAGATGCGCTTCAGGCCTCCTGACCAGCACAGCTGCTCCTTCGGAGACTCGTCGCCCCAGGGGAACGTCGACCCTTCGTCGCCGCTGCGCGCGGCCCATTCCCACTCCTCCATCGAGGGGAGCCGTTTCGCGATCGTGTGGCAGTAAGATGCGGCCTGCTCCCAGTCGACGCAGTTCATCGGGTGCTTCGACTTGGTCGCGCGGAGCGGCCAGTTGCACGATCCCTCGGCCAGATCCTTCGTGTCCGCGCAGAGCCCCTTCTTCACGCAGTCGGCGTAGTCCGAGACGGTCACCTCGGTCACGTCGATGCAGAACGCCCCGACGGCGATGTGGTCCCCCTTGCTCCCCATGAAGAAGGTGCCGGCGGGCATGCGCGCCATCCGTGGAGGGCACGCCTTGAACACCGCGGTCGGCGCAGGCGGCGCCGAGGAGACTCCGCTCGTCGTCGACGCGGTGGTGACGAGGCTCGACGCAGGACGCGCGCCGTCACGACGTGCGAGGGTGATGCCGCCGATCGCGAGCAGCGCGACGAGGACGACCGCGACCGCCGCGATC
>JBKJQC010000506.1:0-6149 GCA_046593995.1 Polyangiales bacterium | reverse complement strand
CCTGCGGCGGCGTCGCCGCCGGCGCGGTGGATCAGAAAGGCGCCAGCGGGTGGATCAGATCGAAGGCGCCGCTAAAGAGCTCGGAGATCAATGCGTCCTCGAGATCGGTCTCCGAATACTCATCCTTCAAGCCGAGGAACTCGAGGACGAACGGGTCCTTGATCTGCTGCTCGGGGGTGACTGCGTCTTCGGGCTTCGCGACCGCGCCCTGCTGAAGGAGCGCGGTCTTGTTCCGCGAGAGCGCCGTGCGCTCGTAGAACTGGCTGTCGATCTGCCGCTCCAACTGCCTCACGGTCCAGCCGCCGCGAAGCGCCTCCGTTTCGTAGAAGCTGCGCGGCAGGCCGGCATCGACGCGCCGGACGAGAAGCACGTAGTGCGACCAAGAAAGCCGAAATTCCCGAACTGACGGCGCCGCGACGGGGGACGGCCGTGTCGATTTCCGCGACAGCGTCGCGGATTTCTTCGCCATCGACTTCCGCGACACCGTCGCGGAATTCTTGGGCAGTCCCACGGGCGGCGTCGTCAATTCCAGCGGAGGATACGCGAGGTAAAACAGCCGGGCGGTCTCGAGACGGTCGACGGAGAAGCCGCGCCCGAAGCGCTTCGTGAGGTCCACCGACAACCGCTGGAGGAGCGCCTCTCCGTACGCCGCGCGCGCCACACCCGCTTGCTCGCGCTCCACGATGCGCCGCCCGATCTTCCAGTACGTCGTCGTCATGACGGCATTGATCGATCGGGCCGCTGTCCCACGCGCCTCCTCGACGAGGCTCGCGACGGCGGTGAGCACGTCGTGGTACCCGCCTTCATCGGGCTTCCGGTCTCGGGGGCGCACGCCTCGGAGATTGCACGCCACCCGGCGGCAGAACAAGTCGGATCCACGATCCTTGGCGGCTGCGATCAGTGGGGTATGGTCGTCAGCGCCGTCGACCGCACCGTCGGGCTCGACCCGCCGATCGGCGCCGAGTTGCTTGCGGCACGCCAACAACGAGCATGCCGCCTGCCCCAAGCGCGCGCCCGTAGGCGAGCGGCATCGCGGTCGGGCTCCACCGCGCTACGCTCGGTGTCCACGCCGGCGCGCGCTCCTCTGCCGGGCCAGGCTTCCGATCTCGAGGACTGACGTCATGCGTGCGCTCGGAACCGGTACCGTCACGGAACTCGCGGAGCTGCTTGGACTGTTCCCGGGGACGCTTGGCTCGCTGATCGAAGACGTCCACCTCACGCCGCTCGTTTCGGCTTCCGGAACGCGTCGATATCGGCTGCGTGACGTCGAGGCGAAGCTCTCGCGCCAGGTGCTCGCTGCCGCACGGCGTGCCGACCGGGAAGCACGACTCGCCGTGCGCACGTCGAAGTACTGGCTCTCGGGCTACCCGAAGCTCGCGGCACAGTGGCACCCCACGCGGAACGGCGATCTCTTTCCCGACGAGGTCAGGTACCAGTCACGAGCGCGAATCTGGTGGAAGTGCCCTGCCGGCGACGACCACGAGTGGTGCGTGCCGGCGTTCGCCCGCACCGATAGGCCCGACGGCACCGACTGCCCGTTCTGCCTCAACCGCCGGTTGAGCAAGACGAACTCAATCGCAACCGTCCGTCCCGACCTTGCGGCGCAGTGGCATCCCAAGAGGAACGGCAAGCGCAGGCCGCATGACGCCATCTGTGGTGGACGCGAAAGACACTGGTGGATCTGCCCGGCCGCGCCGGATCACGAGTGGCAGGCCTCCGTTCTGGCGCGCCTGAAGGGGGGAGCGTGCCCGTACTGCGTCAAGCGGGGAGCCTGGACCTCGTCGACGAACTCGCTGGCCACGCGCCATCCGGAGATCGCTCGCGAGTGGCACCCCACAAGGAACCGACCGCTGACGCCAGCGGACGTGTCGAGCGGATCGGCGAAGATCGTCTGGTGGCGGTGCGCGCTCAACCGGAAGCACGAATGGCCGACGAAGGTCTACAACCGCACGCAAGACAACACGGCATGCCCCTTCTGCTCGAACAAGAAGGTTTCTTCCGACAACTGCTTGAAGGCGCGCTTTCCACGCGTCGCGCGTGAGTGGCACCCGACACGAAACGGCCGAATGACGCCGAAAGATGTCATGCCGGGCACCGTGAAACGAGTTTGGTGGCGTTGCTCGAGACAGCCCAGGCACGTCTGGCAGGCGACGGTCTATCACCGCGCGATCGCCGGGACAGGATGTCCGCGCTGCCTTGATCGCGCGTCCCGGACCGGGTGACGCGGCTCGCCGCTGCCGTGCGCTGGGTCAACCGTTTCGCTCCCCGAGCCGGCGGAGTCTGCTACCACTCGTCGATGCGTCAGCTCCGGCGAGTCCTCGCGCCCGTCGTGCTCCTCACCGCCTGCTCCTCGACCGAGAGCGAGGTCGCTCCAGGTCCGGGGCTCGAGGATGCGAGCGCCGAGGCCTCCACCGACTCCGCGGCGACGACGGACGTGAGCATCAACGGGAGCTCGGACACTAGCTTCCCGGACGGCGGAGCGGCGGAGACGAGCACCGCCGACGCGACGACGATCGATTCGACGGGGGTCGACACGTTCGCGCCGGAAACCAGCGCCGCAGACGCGAACACACCGGACATGAACACCTCCGACGCGACCGCGAACATCCCGGACGCGCCGGTCGTCACGCCCGGAAGCCCTGGCACTGTCGACGTGACACTGTCCCTCCGCGCCGATCTGAACGCGAAAGCGATTTCGCCGCTGATTTACGGGATCAACGGCGACTATGAGGTCGCGAAGAACCGACCCACGCTCGTTCGCCAGGGTGGAAATCGTCTTACCGCTTACAACTGGGAGATGAACGGTTCGAACGCCGGCAAGGACTACTGTTACCAGAATGACGGCACGTTCCTTCCTTCGGGCACGAACGTCCCCGGCTACGCGTTCAAGCCGATGCTCGACGATGCGAAGACGCGTGGTCACGCCGTGATGGTGACGGTACCGATTGTCGACTACGTCGCCGCGGATACGAATGACAACGGCGACAACGGCGCCGGTCCGCCGACGTGCGTCGGCGACGTTCGGAAGACCGGCAGCACGTATCTGCAGACGCGCTTCCGCCAAAACAAACCGACCAAGGGTGCGGCGTTCTCGCTCAGCCCCGACACCACCGACGGCTTCGTCTACCAAGACGAATTCGCGAACTGGGCGCTGTCCGGTTACGGCACGCAGAACGTGCTGTTCTCGCTCGACAACGAGCCGGACCTTTGGTCGGACACCCATGCTGAAGTTCACAGCGCGAAGGTTGGCTACGACGAGCTCGTCAAGCGCAACGTCGACTTCGCCAAGGCGATCAAGGCCGCGTGGCCCGCCGCGCAGACGCTCGGCTTCGTCAGCTACGGCTACGCCGGCTACACGACGCTGCAGGACGCGCCCGACCGCGCCGGCAAGGGCGACTTCACCGACTACTACTTGGGCAAGATGAAGGACGCCGAGACCGCGAATGGCAAGCGGCTCGTCGACTACCTCGACCTGCACTACTACTCGGAGGCGCGCGGCGACGGCGCGCGCGTGAGCGACAACTACAACACCACGTCCGCTTCAGCCCGAGTTCAAGCGCCTCGATCCCTCTGGGATCCGACCTACAGCGAGGACAGCTGGATCGTGAACGATGTCCTTCACGAGCCGATCCGGTTGATCCCACGCTACCAGCAGAAGATCGCCACTCGCTACCCGGGCACCAAGCTCGCCGTCACGGAGTGGAACTTCGGCGGCGGGAACCACGTCAGCGGCGCGATCGCCACCGCGGACTCGCTCGGGATCTTCGGGCGCGAGGGCGTCGCAGCGGCGAACCTGTGGTTCCTGCACCAGGGGCAAGTCAACAACGAAGAGTTCACGCGCGCCGGCCTCCGCATGTTCACGAGCTTCGACAACGCCGGCGCCAGGTTCGGCGACACGTCGGTCTCGGCCACGACGAGCGACGTCGCGATTTGCACGGTCTACGCGAGCTACGACGCCGCGAACGTCGATCGGGTGGTTGTCGTGATCACCAACAAGAGCTCGTCTCCGAGAACGGCTGGGCTGACGGTCGCGCACTGGAGGAACTTCACGAAGGCGAAGGTCTACCGGCTTGCCGGATCGACGCCGACGATCGCCGCACAGACCGACATCACCGCGACCGCGACGAATGCCTTCCGCGTAACCATGCCCGCGATGAGCGTGACGACTCTCGCGCTCCTGCCGTGAGCACCGTCACGACCGTCACGGCATGCGTGCGCACCGCGCGCCGACGTAGATACGGCTCGTCGACTGATACCCGCGGTGCGACGTGTACAGCACGTCGGCCGTGTGGAAGTACGAGCCGCCGCGGACCACCCACCCCTCGGCCGTAGTGGTCGACCAGAAGCAGTTGTTGCAGACGGTCGCGCCGTACGGCGACGCGTACCAGTCTTGGGTCCACTCCCACATGCTCCCTGCGAGATCGGCATGACCCCAGCGACCGTTGCCGTCGGGGGTGCTGCCAACGGGAGCGATGCTCGTGGCGCCATTGCAGGTGCCGGTGCCGTTGTAGAGGCAACCGTAGACCGCGAGGTTCGGCGCGGGCGCCGTCGAGCCCCAGGGATAGATCCGTTGATCGGTTCCTCCAGCTGCCGCGTAATTCCACTCCGCCTCAGAAGGTAGGAACCCGCCATCCCAGATGCAGAACGCTGCCGCGTGGAACCACCGGATGCAGTTGATGGGCTTGTTCTCATTCGCCCCGCTCGCGGACGTCCATGTCGCGGCACTGCAGCCCAGGTAGCTCGTGCCATCCCAGGTCGACTTGCTGGTGGGAAGATTCGAGTTCCACGCGACATCCCAGCCCGTCTCGGGCCCGCTCAGTCCCCCTTCGGGGAGGTACGTATGTTTCCCGGACCCGGCGGCGGGGGTCCAACCGGCCACGACGGCGTCGACGAAGTTTCGGAAGCGCCCGACGGTGATCTCGAACTTGTCGAGACGGAAGTCGGCGACCTGCGTGACGAACTGTGGATCGCTGAAGTTCGCGGTCACGCCGTCGTAGCTGCGCTTGAACGAGAAGTTGCCACCGGTGCCCGGAACCAGGATGGTTGTGCAACAGCTCTCGCCGTTGCACCTCAGCGAGCCGGTGCAGGACCGCGGTACGCATTCGCCTGCGCTGCACGTGGTGGTCGCGGAGCACGGCGTATCGGTGGATGCGTAGCTGCAGGTGCCGTCGGTGCAGGTTCCCCCCGCGGCGAAGGTCCGTTTCGTCGCCGGGTTCGCGCAGGTCTTCGGCGGCGGCGAGGTGCAGGCCGCTGCGTCGCACCCCACCTCGGGCGCCACGTCGCCCCCGCCGTCGGTCCCGACGTCATTCGCGTCGGTCGCGGCGTCTGTGGCGTCCCCCGCCGGAGGTGCATCCCGCGTGTCGTCGGACGTCGCGCTGTCCGCAGCGTCTCCGTCGCCGAAGGACGCGTCATCGGCATTCATCCCGATCTCGGTGAAGGAATCCATCCCGCGGCTGTCGACCGCCGTCGCGTCGCCACTGCCCGAGTCTGCGGCGACGGCGGAATCAATGGAGCCGCTGTCCGTCGTCGAGTCGATCGCGAGCGAGTCGGCAGAAGTGTCTGCGGCCGATGTCTCCGACGTCCCCGAATCGAGGACGACGTCCTCGCACTGCGTCTCGTTCTCTGAGCAAGCCGTCGGAAAGTCGCTCCGGAAACACCCCCCGAGTAGCGCGGCGAAGCTCGTCAGGAACAGGACTCGGGCGCGCATGATCAGAACCTTCCCTCGAGCGAGAGGCCTACGGTCGACCCCACGAGCGGAGCGACGACCGCTGTCGACTTCGTGCCTGTTTCGCCGTGACGCGTTCGGAGGATCACGATTCCCACGCCGATCGAAGCGACTCCGAGGCCGCCCGAAATCCATCCGATGCCTTCCCACGTTCTCATGCGGGACGCTCCCGCGAGGTCCGCGTCGCATGCGCTCGTCTTCTGCGCAGCACAGTTGGCTTCGACATCGCCCTGCGCGGACTTCGCGAAAACGAAAGAAACGATGGAGCCTACGACGAGCACGCCGCCAGCGACGAAGAACGGCGTGGGAGTGATGTCCGACGACGGCTTCGGCTGGGCCTCCGCGCCGGCGGTGGGCACCGGCGCGAGGGGGTCTGCCTTGGCCACCCCGCTGGATGGCGCTGCTGCCACCGGCGCGTCGATCT
>JBKJQC010001036.1:0-10523 GCA_046593995.1 Polyangiales bacterium | reverse complement strand
CTCGGAGACCTCTCACGTTCCGGCTTCACGGTGCGGACGCCGGGCTACCGCGAAGTGACGCGCGCTCGCAGTCGCGTCACTTCTTCGTGATCTGGCCCTCGATGCGCTTCTCATCTTCCTCGAAGCGCTTCTCGTCCTCACGGAAGTCGGCTTCGGTGCCCACGCGCACGGCGCCGTCGCGGCCGCCGCGCGGCTGTGCACGATCGCCGTCGAACAACAGGCGCCCCACCGACGAGCCGATGCCGTAGGCGAACCAGCGGTCGAGGATGCTCATATCATCCATCGTTGCACGCGACATGCCCTGACGGCGTGAACGCACGGCACGCGTCCATGGACGCGGCACGCGCCACGCGTCAGGCGTTCGCCTCGGTAGAATGCGCGATGCTCCGCTTCCTGAATTTTTCCGGCGCCCCCGCGCTGTTGATCCCGAAGAGCGCCCTCGCGAGCTGGCATGGCATCCTCTCTTCGGTCCCTCCGCTCGCAGACGCTTCACCCGACTTCACCGACCCCGCAGGCGTCGACTGGTACATCGACGACGCCTTCGACTTCGAAAACCCGAAGACCGACTACGACCACCTCTGCGCGGCGCTCCAAGACCGCACGGAGCGAATCCTCACGACCCCCACCGGCGCACTGGCGATCAGCGATGGCTGCGACACGGCGGCCTGGTGGCCTTCGCGGCAGATGATCCTGACCGGCTCCGAAGAAGAGACCGACCCTCGTTCCATCGAGCGGCTCTTCTTCGAGCCGTGCGGGGAGCTCACGGTCGTCGAGCCGTCATGGGTGTTGATGAACGCAGCGATGTCGGGGATCGAGCTCCTCTCGGGGGACGGGAGCGACGAGCACGTCGAGATCACGCTGCCGCTCGGACGGCACTGCGTGGAGCGCGCCACGCGCGACGGTGGCAGCGCGTATCGCATCGTCGCGATCCAGTGATGGGTATGGCATCATCGCGAGCACCATGGGGGCATCCGATGCGCTGCGGTTCGGGGTGGTGTCCTCCACGCCCGGCGCGGAGGACGCGCTCGACGCGGTGAGCGCAGCGCTCGGCGAGCGGCTCGGACGCACCGTGGTCCCCCGCTTCGTCGCGAGCTTCGGCGAGCTCGCATCGCAGCTCGCCGCGCGTCACATCGACGTCGCGTGGGCCCCGCCGATCGCAGCGGTGCAGCTCGAGCTCGTGGGGCGCGCGGCGATCCTCGCGGGCGTGTGGCGCGGTGACGGCTCTGTCTACTCGAGCGCGCTCTACGTCCTCGCTTCGTCGAAGATCCAGACGCTCGACGATCTCCGCGGCAAGCGCATCGCGTGGGTCGACCGTACGAGCGCTGCCGGGTACGTGTTCCCCAAGCTCGAGCTCGAGGCCCGCGGGCACCCGCCGGATCGCATCTTCTCCGAGCAGCGATTCGAAGGGACCCACGAGGCCGTCGCGCGCGCGGTGTTCGACGGCACGGTCGACGTCGGGGCCACGCACGTCGCGGCCGATCCCGCGACGCGTGAGCGAGGGACCTCCGAGCCGCCGGGTTGGACGCGCGTCGAGGGCGCTGCGCCCGTGCGCACCATCATGATCACGGGCACGATCCCGCCCGACGCGATCGTCGCCTCGACGCACGTCGCAGAGCCCGAGCGAGAGCGTCTGACGGAAGCCCTCCTCGCGATCGCGAGCGACGAACGGACGAGCGCGCACGTGCGCGCGCTCTTCGCGGGGCGCGGCTTCGTGCTCGTCGGTAGCTATCAGTACGCCGCGCTACGCGCGATGCTGCGACCGGTGTGACCGCTCGCGCGAGCGCGTTCGTGGCCGCGTCGCCCTTGCGAGCACGCGACCGGACGGCACCGCGGTTGCAGCCTCGTCGTGCATGCGAACGAAGCTGATCATCGCGCTGGCCTCCCTCTCGATCGCCGCGGTCGGGTGCGACCGCAAGACCGTGGACGCGAAGAGCCACGACGTCGAGCCCTCCAACGCAGGAAGCACGAACGTGGGCGGTGGACCGATCGACAACAGCTCGTCGACCGGCACGAGCGACGACAACGCGAACTCGTCGACGGCACATGGCGGCAGCGCCGAGTCGCTCTCGGGCGGTGGCGCGAAGACGACGGAGGGCGCAACCGGCACGTCGATGATCGAGCCGAAGAGCAGCACGACGCTCCCCCCCGGCATGGTCCATCCCGTCGAGACGACGCCCTCCGAGGAGATCGTTCCCGAGCGCTGATCGCACAATCAGCGGCCAGTCTTCGCGCGTGGCTCCGGGATCTCCGAGGGGCGGAACGCCATGCGCAGGCGAGGTCCGGTCGCGGATCGCGGGAGCGGTCTCCGCAGCCGCGCGGCGAGCGCGGTGTCCTCGACTTCGACGGCGAGCTCGAGTCCGAGGATCCGCACGTGCTCCGCCTCGTCGTGTTTGCCGAGGAGGTTCCACGCCTCGGAGAGCAGCTCCATGACCATCGCGCGCTCGCGATCGTCAGTCGCGCGCGCGAGCGCCTCGGCGAGCGTGTCGGCCGCATCGGCGATGCGATTGCCCGCGAGCAGCGTCGCGGCGCGCTTGCGCAGGAGCGCCGCGGCCTCCGCAGGCTCCACCGCGCCGCCGTCGGTCGACGACGCGGCCGCATCGAGGACTTCGAGCGCGCCGTCGACGTCTCCGCGCGACGCGCGCAGGCTCGCGATCGAGTCGGCCACGCGGATCGCCGCGATGCGCGGTGCGGATCGGATCTGGTGATATCCGACGAGCTCGAGCGGATCGCGCCGCGTCTCGTGCACGGTCGACGCGCGCGCGTGGAGATCCTTCGCGACCCCCGCGGGGGCCGTCGCCAGCGCGACCTGTGCGAAGACGGTCTGGACCGGGATGACGAGACCGTCGACGACCGCGAGCATCCCCGCCTCGACGAGCGGCGGGACACCGCTCTCGATGTCGTCGCGGCGCGCGAGCACCTCGCCGAGGGTACGCTTCGAGGCGGCGCCGAGCACGGCCACTGCTTGCATTACGCGGCGCTCGGCCGGCGGGAGCGACGTGATCCGCCACTCGACGAGCTCCCGCAGCGTCGCCGGCGCGCGGCAGCCGAACTCGCGCCACCAGCGCGCGCATTGCGTGACGTAGAGCGGCTCGTAGGGACCTCGATCGCGACCGAGCGCCGCGACCGGGACTTCGTCTCGCGCGAGGAGCTCATGCGCAGCATCGCGCGAGAGACCGCGGAGCTCCACCACGCGGAGGAACGGCTTCACGTCGTCGTCGGCGCAGATCTCGCTCGTGAGAACGAGGAGAAAACCGTTGATGGTCGCGCCGCACAGGTAGTCGGTGAGCGCCGCGATCGAGGCACCGTCGATGCGGTGCGCGTCGTCGAGGAGGAGGGCGACCTTTCCGGAGCGACTCCGTGAGACCGCGCGCGCGACGCTCCATCCGAGCGCGGCGGCGACGGCGTCACGCGCGTCGGACGGCGATCCGAACTCGCCTTGACCGGAGACCACTGCCCGGAACCCCGCACGCACTTTCGGCTCGAGCGCCGTTCGACCGATACGCAGCACCACCTCGGAGCCAGTGACGTCGAGGAGCGCCTCCAGGATGCGGCCGAGGGTGTCGTAGCCGACCTCTCGCCCGGGCGGCGGCGGCGTCACGGCGAGCGTGATCACCTTCTGCTCGCCGAGCGCCCGCGACAGGCGCGCGAGCAGCGTCGTGCGTCCCATGCCCGAGCCGCCTTCGAGCGTCATCGCGCGGGTCCCCGGCGCGTTCGCGACGTCGAGCGCCTCGTCGAGCTCGCTCTTCGGGACGGCGCTCGTCCCCGTCGTCGCTGCCCTCCTCGGGAGGTCGGCGAGACCTCGCATCGCGAGCGTGCGCCGCGGCGTGGACGTGCGGATCGGCTGCGTGTCCGACGCGCTGAGCGCCGGCATGCGCGTCTGCGGAAAGTGCGAGCGACTGCCGCGCGTCCACGGCTCCGTCGCGGCTGCGCGCACGAGCGCCTCGGCGAACGCCGTCGCATCGAGGTAGCGCTCGACCGGATCGATCGCCATCGCGCGCTGGCAGACCTCGTCGAGGGCGCGGGGGATCGGCCGCGTCGGCGCCACCGAGGCGAGGGATGGACGCGGCGCCTCGGTGTGTTGCCGGAGCACTGTCGCGACGTCGTCAGAGGGAAACGGGGCGCGTCCCGTCAGGAGCTCGAAGAGCATGACGCCGACCGAATACAGATCGGCGCCCGGACCGATGGCGCGACCGAGCGCGTGCTCCGGCGCCATGTAGCGCGGCGTCCCGAGGATGCGCCCCTCCTGAGTGAAGCGCCGCGAGCCCGCGAAGTGCGCGAGCCCGAAGTCGATGACCTTCACCCGCTCGTCGCCGGCACGTGTCGACTCCACGAGCACGTTCTCGGGCTTCAGATCCCGATGGACGATCGAGCGGTCGTGCGCTTCGGCGAGCGCAGCGAGGACCTGTCGCACGATCCCCACGATCCGCTGCAGCGGCATCGGCGGGTTCCCGGCGTCCTCGACGAGCTCGCCGAGTGGCTTCCCGGAGAGGAGCTCCATCACGAGGTACACCTCGGGCGCGTCGGCGTCCGTGATGTGTCCGAAGTCGTAGATGCTGACGACGTTCGGGTGGTTGAGGCAGCTCGCGGCGCGCGCCTCGTTGATGAACCGCTCGACGACGTCCGGCGTGGAGAGGAGCGAGCGGTGGATGAACTTGATCGCGACGTCGCGTCCGAGGCTTCGTTGCCGCGCGCGGTAGACGCGCCCCATCCCGCCGTCGCCGATCGCCTCGAGCACGTCGAACCGCTGGCCGACGTTCATGCCGATGCGAGGGTCGTCCGGATTCTGGTCGATGACCGGGGCCCCACACGAACCGCAGAAGCGAAAACCGGCGACACCGAACCCACACCGTGCGCACGCGAGAGTCGTCACGGAGACGCAGCACTAGCAGTCGTCGTGCCGAGCTCTGCGATGCGTCGATTCCCGCACGGCCGAGGCTAGAGTTCAGCTTCTGAACTGCCTGTGTTCCGTTTGTGAACGAGGCACGTTCTGAAAGTGAACGGTCCGCTCGAGAAGTCGTCCGTCGTCCGTCCTCAGTTGTTCGCGAGGCGAGAGCGCGAGATGAGCCACAGCGAGGCCTATCTCGAGCTTTCTCGGACGGCTGACTGGGTCGTGAAACTTTCGTTCGCCTCGAAGCTTTCGTTCGCCTCGACCGATGGCCAACAGGGAGGCGGGGAGGCGAGGAGGTGACAAGGAGCTTGTGCTGCCGCGCGCGGACACTGAGGTTGTGGCCGCCACGGCCGACATCAACGTCGTCGCAGCGCTCGGCAGACCCTCTGGCTCTCCCTCTCGCCTCCCGCCTCCTCGCCTCCCTGTTGGCGGGCGAGTCGGTCGAGAGCGAAAAGTTCACGTTCTCGGACGAACTGACGACTGACGACGGACGACTCGACGACTGAGTGAACGGCTCACCGCGGCGTCATCGGGGAGGGTCAGGCGTTCGCAGCATCGCGGCGTACTCGTCCGGCGTGGCCACCGTGACGGCGATGTCGAGCGAGTGGGCGCCGCCGCCGAGCAAGACGCCGCGGAGTGGGATGACGTCGTCGTAGTCGCGTCCCCAACCGAGCGTCACGTGCTCGAGGGTCGGGAAGAGCGCGTTGGTCGGATCGACGTCGATCCACCCGTAGTCGGGGCAGTACACCGACACCCACGCGTGCGACGCATCCGCGCCGACGAGTCTCGGCTCCCCCTTCGCCGGCCGCGTGAGCAGGTATCCGCTCACGTAGCGCGCCGCGAGGCCGAGCGAGCGCAGACACGACAGCATGAGATGCGCGAAGTCCTGGCAGACGCCGCGGCGGCGCTCGAACACCTCCATCACCGGCGTCGACACCGTCGTGGCCTTCGGATCGAACTCGAGCTCGCCGTGGAGGCGATGCATGAGCGCGCGCACGCCCACGAGGAGCGGCGTCCGCGCGGGGAACGACTCGGCCGCCCACTCGGCGAGCTCGCGTTTGTTGCGGACGCGCGTCGACTCGAAGAGGAACCGCGTGGCCTGGAGATCCGCTGGCCGCATGCGCTGTCCCGCCTGGTAGGCGAGGCGTGCGCGGACCTCGTCCCACGGAGGGGTGCGCGCATCGTCCGGGTATTCGCGCCTGGTGACCTCCACCCGTGACTCCGCGCGGACGACGAGCGCGTCGTGGTCGTCCTCGATGCAGAGCGAGCTGACCACGTTGCCGAACGCGTCCTCGCCGGTGCCGAGGATCTCTGGCGTCGGCTCGATGTGCAGCGTGTGGGCGCGGCACGTCTGGTAGCTCGTGACGCGCGGTGTGAGGTGCACGATCTGCCGCGAGAGCGACACCGGCTCCGAGTAGTCGTAGCGCGTGTCGTGGACGACCACGTATTCGCGCGCCGTCATCGAACGCTCTCTGCGCCCTGCTGCGGGCCGACCTGTTGGACGCCGAGCGGCGCCGGCGTCGCCGCGTGGCTGAAGAACTTGCGCTGGGAGTCGTCGGAGATCTGGAACGCGGCCTGCTCGATCCGCACCATGACGTCGCCGAGCGCGGTGCACGCGCGCGCGAGCTCGACGCCGGACTCCTGCTCGAACGGCGCGAGCGAGAAGGCGCGGAGCTCGTCCGCGGACTTTGCGAGCGCGTCGTCGACACCGGCGCCGAGCGCTTCGGCGATCCTTTGTAAGATACCGGCGATCTCGCGCAGCTGGAACATCACCGAGTGCGGGTTCGAGGCGTCGAACACGACGAGGTGGAGCACCGGCAAGAGCTCGGGCGCGCGCCGATAGCGAGCGCGGAACGTGACGATGCTGTTCGCTGCCTCGAGGAGCCACTCGAGCGCGGCGTCGCGTCCCTCCTCGGCGCCGAGATCGAGGACGAACGTCACGAGCCCTGCCAGGTGCGCGAGCCGCTCCAGCCGCCGGCCGAGGAGGAGGAACTCCCAGCTCTCGTCGCGCGTCATGTCGTCCATCGCGAAGCCCGCGAGCGACACGCAGGCCATCATGATCTCGTCGACGGACTCGAGCGCCTCGCCGATCGTCGCCTCGGGACCGCGGAGCCGCTGCGGCAAGCGGTTGAAGACGTGCCAGTTGTCGGTCGACATGCGCTCGCGCACGTGGCTCGCGCTCGCCTGCAGTCGGAGCACGTTCGCCGCGAGGCCGCCGCTGATCTCCGGATCGACGACAGCCGCGATGAACGCGCTGGCTTCGGCTTCCTTCGGCACCACCTCGAGACGCTCGGCCGCGGCGAGGAGCGACGGGAGCGCCTGCATCGATTGGGGCGACGCGTCCGCTACGCGCACCAACGCGGCGCGAACGAGCCGGGCGAGGCCCTCGCAGCGCTCGGCGTAGCGTCCCATCCAGAAGAGGTTCTCGCCGACGCGCGAGGCGATGTCGACGGCGCTGCGTGCCACATCGGCCGCCCCGAGCCGCGGTCGACGGAACGGCGTGCTCGTCACCGGCTCGTGCGCGAGCATCCACGTGTCCTTGCTCGAGCCGCCCCACTGCATGGAGACGAGGTCGTCCTCGCTGCGCGCGACGCGTGTCAGCCCACCGGGCATCACGACGTATCCGTTCGGGGTGGCGACCGCGAACACGCGCAGCGTCGTCGCCTTCGGGTGGACGTGATCGTCGCCGCCCCACGTCGGAGAGTGCGAGAGCTTGAGCCACTCCTGCGCGACGTAGGCGTGTGGCTGACGCTGCATGCGATCGACGAGTCGCGTCCGCGCCGCTGCATCGAGGGTGTGACCGAAGACCGGATCCATCCGGATGGTCGGGTACGCCGCCTTGATCACCAGCTCGTCGAGATGGCTCAGCACGTACTCGAGCGCCGGCGCCTCGCCGCACCACCAGGTGGCGATGGAGGGCATCGCGAGCGACTCTCCGAACAGACGCTCGCTCATCTTCGGGTAGAAGCCGGTGAAGGCCGCCGTCTCGAGGACGGCGCTCCCGAGCGCGTTCGCGACCACGACGTTTCCGGCGCGGACGACGTGCATGAGCCCGGGGATCCCGAGCGCGGAGTCGGCGCGTAGCTCCACCGGATCGCAGTACTCGTCGTCGAGGCGGCGGAGGATCGCGTGGACGCGGCGCAGCCCGCGGAGCGTCTTGAGGAACAACCGGTCGCCGCGGACCACGAGATCCTGCCCCTCGACGAGCGGGAAGCCGAGATGTCGGGCGAGGAACGAGTGCTCGAAATACGTCTCGTTGTACGGGCCCGGTGTGAGCAGCACCGCGAGCGGTGGCTCGCCCTGCGGGTTCGAGAGTCGGAACAGCGTGTCCTGCAGGGCGGTGAAGAAGGGGCGCAGGTGCTCGACGTGCAGCTCGCGGAACGCGTCCGGGAACGCGCGCGCGAGGGTCATGCGGTTCGAGAGCGCGTAGCCGGCCCCGGCCGGAGCGCGCGTGCGATCGGCGAGCACCCACCAACGGCCGTCGGGCGAGCGCGCGAGATCCGCGGCGTAGACGTGGAGCCGGATCCCACCCGGCGGCGCGACACCGTGCGCCGGCCAGAGGAAGCTTCGCTGGCCGAAGACGAGGGCTGGCGGGACGAGGCCCTCCGCGATGAGCTGCTGCGGTCCGTACAGATCGCCGAGCAGCGCGTCGAGGAGGCGTGCGCGCTGCGCGACGGCCGACGAGATGTGCTGCCACTCCTCGGGCGGGAGGATGAGCGGCAGGAGATCGAGCTCCCACTTCCGGCTCGTCCCCTTCGGATCCGCGTAGACGTTGTAGGTGACGCCGTCCGACGCGATGGCGTCGTTCACGAAGTGGCTCCGTCGCCGCAGCGTCTCCGCCGGCATCGCCGCGAGCTCCGCGAGGAACGTGCGCCAATGAGCACGAGGCGCGTGGTTCTCGTCCACCATCTCGTCCCAGCGGGACTCGGTCGGCGCGTACTTCGCCAGGAGCGAACGGGGCATCTCTCTACGTCATGCGTAGATCGAGCGTGAACGGGAAGTCGATGTTCTTCGTCGCTGGCTTCGGATCGCCTCCCGAGAACATGGGCCCTGGGGTGTGCCCCATGCGGAAGAAACGGGCTCGGCGCCGCCCCTCGGCCTCGAGCGCGTTGACCGGGCGAACCTCGTGGCTCCGGCCGCCGGGGTGGATCACGTGATACTCGCAGCCGCCGATGCTCCGTTGGTTCCAGGTGTCGACCAGGTCGAACACCAAGGGCGAGTGCACCGGGATGTACGGGTGTAGGCAGCGCGGCGGCTGCCACGCGCGGTAGCGGACGCCGGCGATCGCCTCGCCATGGCGTCCGGTCGATTGCAGCGGCAGCGCGACGCCGTTGCACGTCACGAGGTAGCGATCCGGCGCCATGCCCGTGGCCTTGACCTGCATGCGCTCGAGCGAGGAGTCGACGTAGCGCGCCGTGCCGCCCGAGGTCGCGTCCTCGCCCATGACGTTCCACGGTTCGAGCGCCGAACGAAGCTCGAGCTCGATGCCGAGCGTCTCGAGATCGCCGATTTTCGGGAAGCGGAACTCGAAGTGCGGCGCGAACCACTCGCGCTCGATCGGGAAGCCCGCGTCCGCGAGATCGACGAGCACGTCCTCGAAGTCCTGCCAGACGAAGTGCGGCAGCATGAAGCGATCGTGGAGCTCGGTGCCCCAGCGCGTGAGCCGCGCGGGCGCGAAGGGCGTCTTCCAGAACTTCGCGACGAGCGCGCGGAGGAGCAGCTGCTGGGTCAGGCTCATGCGCGCGTGCGGCGGCATCTCGAAGGCGCGGAGCTCGAGGAGGCCGTGTCGTCCGGCGGGTCCGTCGGGCGAGAAGAGCTTGTCGATGCAGAGCTCGGCGCGGTGTGTGTTCCCCGTGACGTCGGTGAGCAGATCGCGGAACAAGCGATCGGTCATCCACGGGAGCACGCTGCCGATCGGGTTCTTCCCCGCGCGCTTCGTGACCTCGCGGAACGCGATCTCGAGCTCGTAGAGCGAGTCGTTCCGCGCCTCGTCCGCGCGCGGCGCCTGCGAGGTCGGGCCGATGAACATGCCCGAGAAGAGGAACGAGAGCGACGGGTGCTGGTGGAAGTACCCGATGAAGCTCCGCAGCATGTCCGGGCGACGGAGGCAGGGCGAGTCGTTGACCGACGCGCCGCCGAGAACGACGTGGTTGCCGCCGCCGGTGCCGACGTGACGGCCATCGACCTCGAACTTCTCGGTCGAGAGGCGTGTCTGCCGCGCCTCCTCGTAGAGGTGCACGGTATGGTCGACGAGCTGCTTCCAGCTCTCGGCGGGGTGGATGTTCACCTCGATGACGCCGGGATCGGGTGTGACGCTCAGCTGGATGACGCGCGCATCGCGCGGCGGCGTGTACCCCTCGAGGACGACCTTCGTCTTCAGATCCGCGGCCGTCGCCTCGACCGCGGCGATCAGCGCGACGTACTCGTCGAGCGTCGAGACCGGCGGCATGAACACGTAGAGCAGGCCGTTGCGCGGCTCCGCGGCCATCGCGGTGCGCGCGACCCACCCGGCCGACTCGCCCTTCTTCGGGACGCGGTCCTTGGTCTTGCGCGGCGCCTTTTCTTTTCCCCAGTTCGCGAGGAGCTCGGTGTGCTTCGGAAGCGTCTCGACCGGGTTCGCCGGATCGGGCGGGAC
>JBKJQC010000564.1:0-3206 GCA_046593995.1 Polyangiales bacterium | reverse complement strand
CACGGTCTCGAAGTCGCTCGTCGCGCGCTTCAAGGCCGGCGAGCTGATTCGTCCGATCGCGGCCGTGGTCTCCGGCTCGGGTGGGGGAAGACCCGACATGGCGCAGGCGGGGGGGACGGATCCCTCCAAGCTCGATGCTGCCCTTGCGGAGCTCTACGCCCGACTCGGCTGAGAGGAAGATCGTTCACGTCTCACGTTCACGGGCACGTTCACGGCGAGACGCGCGGTCGCCGCTCCTTGCCGGGCGTCACCGCGACGCGCGGCTTCTCTCGGCCGTGAACGTGAACGTGCCCGTGGGACGTGAACGATTGCTGTGTAGACGTCGGCGTCGAGAGGGCGGCGACGGCGCGGTGGCGGAGTGACCTCCAAAGCGTAAGAATGCTCGGCCGTTCGCTCTGGTCACGGTTGGTGGAGGTCTCTCGATGCGCACGTACGCGTTCCTTCTCGTCGCGCCACTGTCCCTGAGCGTGCTCGCAGCGTGCGGGGGCAACACCGAGAACGCCGCGAACCCCGACGGCGGTACGACCCTCGACGACTCCACAGTGTCCGACGACGCGGGGCCGCGCACTCCGCTGCCGTGCGGCGTCGAGTCGGTCATCGAGCGGAACTGCGTCAAGTGCCACGGCAGCACGCCCAAGTTCGGCGCGCCGATGTCCCTCACCTCGCACGAAGCGGTGCACCTGAGGACGCCGGGCGATGCGAGCAAGGAGGTCTGGCAGGAGATGCAGCGACGCGTGCATCTCCCCGCGACCGACGCCGATCGCATGCCGCAGAAGCCGAACGCGCCGCTGTCGGCGGCCGACCTCGCAGTGCTCGACGAGTGGTTCGCCGGCGGTGCGTCCGCCCGCACCGGTGCGTGCAGCGATCCGATCCCCGACGCCGGCGACACGGACGCGTACACGAAGCCGCTCTCCTGCACGCCGGACATGAAGCTCCTCCCATCCGCGAAGTACGCGATGCCGAAGGACAAGAAGGACATCTACATCTGCTACGGCGTCGATCTCCCGGTCTCGGCGAAGCGACACATCACGGGCATCGCGCCCCGCATCGCCAACGACAAGATCGTCCACCACATGTTGCTCATGCAGTCGACGAAGACGGTGAGCCCCGTCCCGCACGCCTGCACCGACGCGGAGATCGTCGGCTACCGGATGCTCTACGGCTGGGCCCCCGGCGTGAAGGGTTACGAGCTCCCGGCGGCCGCAGGTCTCCCGGCCGACGCGCCGACCACGCACTGGGTCGTGCAAATCCACTACAACAACCTGAACGCGCTCGTCGGTGAGAGCGACGACTCGGGGTTCGATCTCTGCTCGACGGACCAGCTGCGCCCGAACGACGCGGACGTCGCGGCCTTCGGATCGCTGAAGTTCACCATCCCGCCGAAGGCGAAGCACGACATCACCGCGACGTGGCTGGTCCCCGGCTCCGTCCCGGAGATCCACGTGCTCGGCGCCTTCCCGCACATGCACGGCCTCGGGCGCTACATCAGCACGAGCCTGACCAAGGCGGGCAGCACGACGCCGATCGATCTCGGGACGGACGTCGGCTTCGACTTCAACACGCAGTTCTTCGCCGAGCTCCCCGACACGGTGATCAAGCCGGGCGACACCGTGAAGACCCGCTGCAAGTGGGAGAACACGACCGATCAGGCCGTGAGCTGGGGCGAGGATACGGCCGACGAGATGTGTTACTCGTTCACGCTGTACTACCCGAAGATCAACACGCCGCTCTGGCGTTGGATGATGCCGGCGTACCTCGCGGAGACCACGGTCAACGCTCCCTGATCGATCGTTCGATTCTCGCATTCGCCGCGAATCGGGCGTTTTCCAAGAAGCCCAAGTGGCTAGGGAAACGCAACGCCAAGCAGCGTCGTGCCTCGACACGAGCCTTGTCCTGGCCTAGGACGAGACCTCGCCTGTGGAGGACTGATGTCGAAAGCCGTGCTCTCCGAGATCGCTCGCCTCGAAGCCGACCTTGTGCGCATCCAGCGCGAGCTCCAGGCCCTGCGTCTGCGCGTCGACGGCACCGGTCGGAAGACGCAGGCGCTCGCCGCGTTCAAGACGCAGCCGCCGCCGCCGTTCCACGCGGCGCTGCATGGCGACGACGTCGCGACCGGCGCGACCCTACTGCCCCCGAGCGTGCCCAAGCCGAGTGCGGGAGCCGTCTCCGCGATCATCGTCACAGACAGGCACGCCTCCAGGCCCGACGAGAGCGGGCGCGTGGACTCGCGCCGCAACGAGGCCGGCCAAGTCGGGCTGAGCGCGCCCCCTCCTCCGCACTCGAACGCCACGCCCTCGCGACGCAATGCCGCCGTCGATCCCGACGCCGGCCGCTACGTCTCGGTCGGCGAGGGGCGCTCGCCGCGCCGCCGCTGATTCACGCCTGATCCGGTCGTCAGTCGAGAGGTCGAGAGGTCGAGAGTCGAGAGTCGAGAGTCGAGAGATCCCTGACGAGACTCGAGACGACATCAAGCGGCCCTTGTCTCCGCTCGGGCTCTCGACTCTAGACTCTCGACTCTAGACCTCTCGGTCTCGCTCTCTCGTCGACGACTGACGACTGACGACCTCTCGGACCCTAGGATTCACCAGGACACGCGCTCGCCGACGTAGTGCGGGAGCATCATCCGCCACGACGGCCAGTCGTGCTCGATGTCGAAGCCCCACTTGTCGAGCCCGTGCGGGATGCTCCGCTCGTGGAGCAGCGACGAGAATCGATCGGACGCGTGCGGCGCTTCCCAGCGCCCCTGCCCGGTGACCAAGTGGATCTGCGAGTGCTCACGGAGCGTGCGCAGGGTGTCCTCGTGCTGCATGCCGCGCACGAACCACATCGGGTTGTTGTAGTAGACGTCGTCGTTCGAATAGCCCCGACCTTCGTTCGGCAGGTAGTCCGGCGCGAGGTCGTAGAACCCGCTCATCGCGATGAGCGTGTCGAAGAGATCGGGGCGGCGGAAGAACACGTTGGCCGCGTGGAACGCGCCGAAGCTCGCGCCCGAGACGCCGACGCGCGCGCTGTCGTCGCCGAGCGAGCGACGGATGTGCGGCACGACCTCTTCTTCGACGTACGACGCATAGAGCGCGTGTCGCCGCGCCTGCTCGGAGACGCCGATGCGCGGGTTCATCCACGCGTGCTTGTTGATCGAGTCGATCGAGAAGACCTGCACCTTGCCGGCGAAGATCAGCGGCTCGATCGACTTGATGAGGAAGAAG
>JBKJQC010000450.1:0-2692 GCA_046593995.1 Polyangiales bacterium | reverse complement strand
GATCGGCAAGTCGCGCCTGAAGCTGTTCAAGACCGCCGGCGTGATCGGCGTGCTGCCCGGCGGCGC
This sequence comes from Polyangiales bacterium, assembly GCA_046593995.1. GTDB lineage: Bacteria > Myxococcota_A > Polyangia > Polyangiales > JADJMO01 > JALHOE01. The sequence continues at coordinate 2,626 of JBKJQC010000450.1, read as the reverse complement.
GAAGGACTGACCCGGGCGCGGTGGTCGCCGCCTCAGCGGCGGAAGGCGTTGCGTCCGGCGAAGCGCTGGTCGTCGGCCAGCTGATCCGCGATGCGGAGAAGCTGGTTGTACTTGGCGATCCGATCGGAGCGTGACGCCGAGCCGGTCTTGATCTGGCCGGCCGAGGTCGCGACCGCGAGGTCGGCGATGAACGTGTCCTCGGTCTCGCCCGAGCGGTGCGAGATGATGGTGGTGTAGCCCGCCTTGTGCGCCATGCGGATGGCGTCGAGCGTCTCGGTGAGGGTGCCGATCTGGTTCACCTTGATGAGGATGCTGTTGGCGATCCCCTCCTGGATGCCGCGCGCGAGCCGGATCGGATTGGTGACGAAGAGATCGTCGCCGACGAGCTGCGCCTTCTTGCCGAGGCGCTCGGTGAGCATCTTCCAGCCTTCCCAGTCGTCCTCGGCGCAGCCGTCCTCGATGCTGACGAGGGGGTACTTCTCGGTGAGCGTCGCGTAGGTGTCGACGAGCTGCTGCGCGGTGAGCGGCTTCTTGTCGAACGTGTAGCTCTTGGCCTTGCTGTCGTAGAATTCGCTCGCGGCGCAGTCGAGCGCGAGGGCGACGTCCTTGCCGGGCTGGTAGCCGGCGGCGCTGATGCTCGCCATGATCCGCTGCAGGGCTTCTTCGTTGTTCGCGAGGCGCGGCGCGAACCCTCCCTCGTCGCCGACGGCGGTCGTGAGGCCGTCCTTCTTCAGGTTGGCCTTGAGGTGGTGGAAGATCTCGACGCCGGCGCGCAGACCTTCGGCGAAGGTGGGCGCGCCCCAGGGGACGACCATGAACTCCTGGATCTCGAGGCCGTTGTCCGCGTGCGAGCCGCCGTTGAGGATGTTCATCAGCGGCGTCGGGAGCACGCGCGCCGAGACTCCACCGAGGTAGCGCCAGAGCGGGATCCCGAGCTCGTCGGCCGCCGCGCGCGCCACCGCGAGCGACACGCCGAGGATCGCGTTCGCGCCGATCTTCGCCTTGTTCGGCGTACCGTCGACCTTGTTCAGGACCGAGTCGACCAGTGACTGATCGAAGACGTCGAGCCCGACCACCGCTGGCGAGCAAATCTCCTCGACGTTCTCGACGGCCTTCGTGACACCCTTGCCGAGGAAGCGCTTCTTGTCGCCGTCGCGGAGCTCTATGACCTCGTGCTCACCGGTCGAAGCACCCGAGGGGACCGCCGCGCGGCCGTGGCCTCCTTCGGTGAAGACCTCCACTTCGACCGTGGGGTTGCCGCGCGAATCGAGGATCTCTCGGGCGATGATCTGGGTGATGGCGCTCATGTCCGCGAGGCTCCTACGTTCGAAGGGAAGAGTCCAGACCGGCCGACGGTCGACGGTTCAGCGCCTCCTCGTGCTCGCTCCCCGTTCCCTCGGACCGTGAGCCGTCCGAGAAGAGAGTTGGCCGCGGCGCCGTTCCCGCTCTATCGACACCCCACCCCGTCGATGTCGACCGCCCTCTCGTCGCGCATGCTGTCACGGCGCCTGCTGGCGGCCGTGCTCGCGCTGGCCCCGGTCCCCGTCTTCTACGGAGCCTGCACCAAGGGCGCGCCGCCCGCGTCGATGCTCGACTCCGGCACGAGCGCGGGCTCCGCCTCCGCCGAGGCCAGCGCCTCCGCATCGAACGGCGCCCTCGGCTCACCGCTCGACGCAGGCGCCGCGCCCGCGCCGGTCGACGAGCTGCAAGGCCGCGCGAAGAAGCTGTTCGAGGCCATCCAGAAGGACGAGCCCGAGATCGCGATGGCGATGTTCTTCCCCCGCGAGGCGTTCCTCGCGCTCAAGGACGTGAAGGATCCGAGCGCCTACTGGGACAAGCTCGTGAAAGAGTACAAGGCCCACATCCACAGCTACCACAAGAAGCTGGGAAAAAAGGCCGCCGAAGCCGAGTTCGAGACCTTCGAGCTGAACACGAAGACCCAGGTCTACGTGGCTCCGAAGAAGGAGTTCAACAAGGCCGGCTACAACAAGGTCACCAAGTCGAAGCTCCGCTACAAGCTGAAGGGCAAGTCACGCACCCTCGACGTGGCGACGATGATCGACCACGACGGCAAGTGGTACCTCACGCACTTGAAGCAGTGAGCGCGCGCCGCTTCGGCGCTCTCGGTGCAGACTGCGCGTGTGCGGCGCGCTGATCGTCGCGTGCTTGCTGGCCCGTTGCGGGCGGACGGCGCTCGCGTACGACGAAGGCGAGGTCGTCGACGGTGCGGACTGGTCGTCCTCTCCCAGGGCGGTCAGGCGGAGGCCGGCCCCGCACGCGCGTGCCCTTTCGTGAGCAGCCAGGACTGCGGTTTGGTCACCAGGGTCGGGTGCGAGAGCGAGCAGTACACGTCGACCGCAGCGGCGTCGCGCGCGCGGCCGAGACGCGCCATGTGCTCCTCGTGGTTTCGGAGCACGTAGCGCATCGTGTTCCGCGCTTGTGTCGGCTCGGTGATGGCCTTCTCGTGGAAGCGATCGACGAAGCGCGGGCCGCGCGTGCCCATCAGCCTGTTGAGCTGCTTCGCGACGCGGATGAAGAGCGCGCGGAGGCCGTTGGACATGGTGCGGCGGTCGCCGGCCTCCGCGAGCAGATGGATGTGGTTGCCCTGCACCGAGAAGTGCGTGAC